>CAYMBG010000013.1:25886-28209 GCA_964388615.1 uncultured Chitinophagales bacterium
ATTACCGGTGTAAATCTTCCTGTTGATGGAGGTAATGCCATCGGTTTTTAGAGGATTGCCGAAAATTGATGGTTGTTAATCATTTTGTCTTCCTTGATATCTTAATTAAAGGCCTATAATGAAATTTTCTACCCTGTCTACGATGCTTTTGCTATCGGTCTTTTTGCTGGCAGGTTCTGTAATGACCGATAAGAGCCATGTGATGGCAGAGGATGGGTACAGAATGTGGTTACGATATGATCTGGTCCAGGATCAAGAGATGCGTGACCGTTACCGTGACCACCTGCGCCATATTATTGTAGAGGAGCAACAATCACCTACTATGGAAGCCGCTGTTGATGAGCTCAGGAAAGGCGTTATTGGATTATTGGGAGTTCCGGCGCGTTTCCGATCTGACCTTACCCGCGACGGAAGCCTCATGATCGGAACACCCGACAATTCCGAACGGATCGCCTCCCTGAATCTGGATGAATCCCTGTCGGCTGTAGGTCCGGAGGGATTCCTGATCCGGCAACAGCTGGTCGATGGGAAGCAGGTTCTGGCTATCGCCGCAAATGGGGAGATCGGCGTATTGTACGGGGTTTTTCATTTGCTTCGTAAAATCCAGACCAACAAGCCGTTGGAGGGGATTTCCGTGGATAGTTCTCCGCGTGTTCAACATCGAACCGTCAATCACTGGGACAATCTCGACCGGATAGTGGAGCGTGGGTATGCCGGATTGTCATTGTGGGAATGGGGAACCCTGCCTGAATACGATCACCCCCGTTATACCGATTACGCTCGTTTTAATGCATCTCTTGGCATCAATGGCACCGCTATCAACAATGTCAATGCCGACCCGGAAATGCTTACTGACCAATTTCTGGAGAAGACGGCCTTGCTGGCGGATGTTTTTCGCCCCTATGGAATCAGGATCTATCTTTCAATATTCTTTGATTCACCTGTGGTGTTGGGGGGGCTGGACACGGCCGACCCGCTTGATCCGGAAGTACAGGAGTTTTGGAAAAAAAAGGCGGAAAAGGTCCACTCATACATTCCCGATTTTGGCGGTTTTCTGGTGAAAGCCGACTCGGAGGGTCAACCGGGGCCACATGGATACGGGCGTAATCACGCCGAAGGAGCCAATGTCCTGGCCGATGCGGTGGAACCTTTCGGTGGTATTGTTATTTGGCGGGCTTTTGTGTACGATCCGGAGCAGGAGGACCGCTTCCGCGAAGCCTATGACGAGTTTGTGCCCCTTGACGGGAAGTTTCGCGACAATGTTGTAGTGCAGGTTAAAAACGGTCCGATCGACTTTCAACCCCGGGAGCCTTTTTCGCCACTTTTTGGCGCGCTTCCGGAAACCAATACCATGCTGGAATTACAGGTAACCCAGGAGTATTTCGGCTTTAACCTTCACCTGGCTTACAAGGGCACGTATTACGAGGAAGTGCTTAACGAGGATACCTACGCCAGGGGCGAAGGGACGACGGTAGCAAGGATTGTTGAAGGAGACGTATTTGATTACGACCTGACCGGCATGGCGGGAGTCATCAACCCCGGTACGGATCGAAACTGGACCGGCCACCCTTTTGTTCAGTCCAGTTGGTATGCGTATGGCAGACTGGCCTGGGATCATACGCTGACCGCTGAAGAGATCGCCGATGAATGGGTTCGCATGACGTTTTCAAACGATCCTGCGGTAGTCAGCCCGGTCAAGCAGATCATGATGGAATCTCGCGAAGCCGGCGTGAACTATCGTATGCCGCTTGGATTAACCCACCTCTATGCCCAGGGACATCACTATGGACCGGCTCCCTGGACGGCGGATCTGCCGAGGGCGGACTGGACGGCCGTTTATTATCATCGTGCTTCCGCGGGTGGTATCGGCTTCGATCGTACAGCAACCGGCTCCAACGCCGTAGCGCAGTATCACGTTCCGGTAGCCGATATTTTCGCCGATATCGACCGCATCCCTGAAGAGTATCTGCTATGGTTTCATCATGTCGGCTGGGATCACGAGATGGAATCAGGCCGCAATTTGTGGGAGGAGCTGGTACATAAATATTATAAAGGAGTCGACCAGGTCCGTTGGATGCAGTCAACCTGGGATTCCATAGAAGGACTTATTGATCCGGAAAGGTATCACCATGTGAAATCACTGCTTGAAATACAGGAAAGAGATGCGGTCCGTTGGCGCGATTCCTGTGTCCTTTATTTCCAGACTTTTTCCGGTAAACCGATTCCTGAGCAATACGAACAACCGGCACATGACCTTGAGTATTACAAAAAACTGGAGGATGTGATCTATGTGCCGGATCCCTGGTATAATTGATTTTGAATT
>CAYMBG010000013.1:28309-34651 GCA_964388615.1 uncultured Chitinophagales bacterium
CGTAAAGCGTATTCAGATGGACATGGCCTGGGACAAGTCGGACGCCCGAATGATGCGGGAAAGGGCAAAAATGCCCGGGAGCAAGTCGAGTTGACCAACGCCATTCAGAATTTTTTTATGGAGCATTCCCGACTGGGTATACCGGTTTTCTACCATGAGGAGTGTCTGCATGGTCTCATGGCCCGGGATGCCACCAGTTTTCCCCAACCGATTGCGCTGGCGGGAACGTTTAACCCCGAACTGGTTGAGAAACTATACGCTATGGCAGCTTTGGAGGCCCGTGTCCGCGGAGCGCATCAGGCGCTGACACCTGTAGTGGATGTCGTGCGGGAAATGCGTTGGGGGCGTGTGGAGGAAACTTTTGGAGAGGATCCCTTCCTGGTGTCTGAAATGGGTAAGGCGGCAGTGCGAGGGTTTCAGGGGGACGCTTCCTTCGATGACAAAAAACATGTTGTAGCTACTCTCAAACATTTTGCCGCTCATGGCGAACCTGAGGGAGGAATGAATTGCGGACCGGTGAATGTTTCGGAGCGCATTCTGCGGGAGGTTTTCCTGTATCCGTTTAAGGAAGCGATCCAGAAAGCAGGTGCCATCAGTGTGATGGCTTCTTACAACGAAATTGACGGCATTCCTTCTCATGCCAATACCTGGCTGCTTGGAGATGTGCTACGGAAAGAGTGGGGGTTTGACGGCTATGTGGTCTCCGATTATTATGCGATCTGGGAGATGCACTACCGTCCTGATACCCATGGCCACTTCGTTGCATCCGACAAAAAGGAGGCGGCAGAGCTGGCTGTCAAAGCAGGGGTGAATGTGGAACTTCCGGAACCTGACTGCTACACGAATCTGGTTGATCTGGTGAAAGAGGGGCGTCTGAAAGAGGCAGAACTCGACGAAATGATCAAGCCCACGCTTTACTGGAAGTTCAAGATGGGTCTGTTTGACGATCCCTATGCCGATCCGGATGAAGCCGAGCGCGTTTCCGGGTGTGAACAACATCGGGATCTGGCGTTGCAAGGCGCACGTGAGAGCATCACTTTGCTCAAAAACGATCAGCATTTGTTGCCGCTCGATCCGAAAGCCGGCAAGACTATCGCTGTTATTGGTCCCAATGCCGATCGAGGGCTGCATGGTGGCTATAGCGGGATTCCCAAATATGAAAATTCCGTCCTCGAGGGGATTAAGAGTCGCTTGAGTGACGATGCCAAAGTGCTTTACAGCAAAGGATGCGAGATTACGGTTGATAGTGACTGGAATAAAGACGAAGTGGAAGTTCCGGATCCCGAAGAGGACAGAAAACTGATCCGGGAAGCTGTCAAAGTTGCCGAGCAGGCCGATATCATCGTGCTGGCTATTGGTGGCAACGAGCAAACTTCACGCGAGTCATGGGCGATGAACCATATGGGTGACCGTACGGATCTGCGGATGTTCGGCAGGCAGGATGAACTGGTTCGGGCTATCGTTGCAACGGGTAAACCGGTGGTAGCATTTCTTTTCAATGGCCGTCCATTGTCCGTTACCGAACTGAGTGCATCGGCCTCGGGACTATTCGAATGCTGGTACACCGGCCAGGAGACAGGCCGAGCTGTCGCCGAAGTGCTTTTCGGGGATTACAATCCGGGCGGAAAGCTTCCGGTATCAATACCGCGTTCATCCGGTCATCTTCCCGCGTTCTATAACTACAAGCCGTCCGCCCGCCGCGGTTATCTGTTTGATGACCCAAGTCCGCTTTATCCTTTTGGGTATGGCCTGAGTTACAGCCGTTTTTCGATAAATAATGTCCGCCTGGAAAAATCCTCCCTGGCCAGAAACGAGTCCACCAAAGTACTGGCGGAGGTGACCAACACCGGCAAATACGCCGGATCCGAGGTGGTGCAGATGTATGTGCGTGATCTCATCAGTTCCGTTACCCGTCCTGTTAAGGAGTTGAAGGGCTTTTGCAAAGTTGACCTCCAGCCTGGTGAAACCCGTGTCGTGGAGATAGCGATCACTCCCGACCGGTTGTCCTTTTATGACCGGAATATGGATTATACCGTTGAACCGGGGGATTTTGAGATAATGGTCGGTAATTCTTCCCGTGATGAGGATCTGAGCAAAGTGATCCTTCATGTATCCTGATATAAACAAGTTATGATGTGGTGACAACCGTCTGACGGTCTTGTAATACCCATCCAATAAGCTCAAAAAAGTGATATGTCACAAAATGAAATAACCCCGGATACCGCGAGCGTCAATAGTACGGAAGTAGAACGGCCGCGGCTTACTTTCAAAGAGAAAATCGGGTACAGTTTTGGGGATATGGCCACCAACCTGTACTTCCAGACATTTGTGCTGTTTCTGCCCATCTTTTATACGGATGTGTTCGGGATTTCAGCTGCCGCCATGGGAACCATGATGCTGGTAACCCGGATCTGGGATGCTATCACGGACCCGGTCATGGGCATGATCGCGGACCGGACCGAGTCGCGCTGGGGTAAATTCCGCCCCTATATTGCTACCTTGTCCATTCCATTGGCATTGGGCGGTATTCTGACATTCACTACTCCGGAGCTTGCCGGATCGGCGAAACTGGTTTATGCCTATGTGACCTACATGATTCTGATGATGCTTTACACGGCCGTGAATGTTCCCTACTCGGCATTGATGGGCGTCATTACTCCGAATTCCGCCGAACGAGCCGAGGTATCATCTTTCCGCTTTGTATCGGCATTCGTCGGTCAGCTTATCGTCAGTTCCGCTACACTTACCCTGGTTACTTTTCTTGGTGGTGGTAATGAACCGTTGGGCTGGCAGCTGACCATGGCCGCATATGGCGCCTTTGCCGTTTTCCTATTGCTGCTGACTTTCATAATGACCCGCGAACGTGTCACGGCTGAACAGGATGTTGTGCGTAACAAGGTGAGCCACGATCTGAAGGACCTCCTCCGTAACAAACCCTGGGTGCTGATTGGTATCGCCACCTTATTCCAGCTTACCTACATCGTGATGAGGGGGTCATCGACCGCGTATTACTTCCGCTATTTTGTAGAGGACCAACAACTGGTACTGCTCGGTTATACGATTAATCTCACCTACGAGCTGTTCACTTCCTCGTTTGTCACCATGGGTTCACTGGCAACGCTCCTTGGTGCGATTATGACAAAAATTTTCACCAAACGCGTCGACAAAAAGAATGTGTATTCCGGATTCCTGATTATCAGCTCCACGTTTTCCTGTTTTTTCTTTTTCCTGCAACCACACAACGTGATATTGATTTTTATCCTGAATATTCTCGTTTCATATTTCTTTGGTGCGGTATCGGTGCTTCAATGGGCCATTTACACCGATGCGGCCGACTATGGCGAGTGGAAGTTCGGAAGACGGGCTACCGCGCTTATTATGGCGGCCTCGCTCTTCATGCTTAAACTCGGGCTGACTTTCGGCGGGGCTTTTGTCGGCTGGATCCTTGAATTGCATAATTTCGTGGCTCTTGAACAGCAATCGGATGAAGCCATTCTCGGTATACGCATGCTGATGAGTTTCTATCCCGCCGTGTTTGGATTCATCGCCGGCTTATTGATGATTTTCTATCCTCTGAGAGACAAGATGATGCTGAAGATAGAGGAGGAGCTGCTGGCAAGAAAGAATGCCAATAATGCCCATGACTCGTAATGTAACACTCATTCAAATGATCATAAAACCCATGAGAACAATACTTTTTTTAATTTGCATGCCGCTGCTTTGGGTGGCTTGCGATACAACTCCCCCTGATGAGGATATCACACACCCTACGCTTCAAGAAGCTTTTGAGGATGCTTTTTTAATGGGTACCGCCCTGAATGCCTCCCAGATTTACGGTGAAGATACCCGGGGCGTAGCGCTTGTTAAGGATCAATTTAATGCGATTACTCCCGAAAATATCACAAAATGGGAGTTGATCCACCCGGAACCGGGACAATATGATTTCGATGCTGCGGATGCTTTTGTGGCATTTGGCGAGGAAAATGATATGTTCATGATCGGCCATACGCTGGTTTGGCACAGTCAGACACCCGATTGGGTCTTTGAAAATGAGCAGGGTGACCCGCTCAGCAGAGAGGAACTGCTGGAGCGGATGCGTGACCACATTCATACCGTAGTAGGCCGTTATGAGGGACGTATCCACGCCTGGGATGTGGTTAATGAGGCTCTTAATGAGGATGGCAGCTTACGCGAATCCCCCTGGTATAACATCATCGGAGAGGATTACCTGATAAAGGCATTTGAGTATGCCCGTGAGGCTGATCCCAGTGCTGAACTGTATTACAACGACTATTCCCTGGAGAATCCGGAAAAGAGGGCCGGAGCGGTTCGCCTGGTGGAGTATCTGCAGGAACATGATGCCCCTGTTACCGGAATAGGGACCCAGGGACATTTCAGCCTGGACTGGCCGGAACTGGATGAGGTAGAGCAAACGGTTATCGACTTCGCTGAACTGGGCATTGATGTGATGGTTACCGAGGTTGATATTGATGTATTGCCACCTGCCATGGATTATATGGGCGCTGATGTGAATATCGAAGTGGACCTGCGTGAAGAGTTAAACCCCTGGCCCGATGGACTTCCACCTGAAAAACAGCAGCAACTGGCAGATCGCTATGCCGACATTTTTGAGATTTACCTGCGCCATCGGGACGATATCACACGCGTGACATTCTGGGGTGTGACGGATGGTGACTCCTGGAAAAATAACTGGCCGGTTCGTGGCCGTACCAACTACCCATTGGTGTTTGACCGTGAATGGCAGCCCAAACCGGCATTTTATGCTATTGTTGACAAAGCACAAGAAAAACTGGACTGACACTCACCAGTGTTATCCCGGTACAGTCATCTATACCTTCCTATGAAACCTGTAAATTACAAGATTATGCGATCCTTTATTTCTGCTTTGCTGTTCGTGGTTTTTTATGGTTTTTTCCTGCCATTAGCAACTGAGGCGCAGCCGGCTCACCATATGGTTATTCAGGCCGATCAACCACAGGAGACTATCAATAAACATATTTATGGCCATTTTTCGGAGCATCTTGGCCGTGGAATCTACGATGGGATCTGGCAGGAGGATGAGGACGGCCAATACCGGATCCGCCAGGATGTTGTGGAGGCTTTGAAAGCTATCGGGATTCCCAATCTTCGGTGGCCTGGCGGATGTTTTGCTGACTACTACTTCTGGGAATACGGAATCGGTCCACAGGAGGAGCGTCCGGAGATCATCAATGCCCTTTGGGGTGGCGTGGTGGACGATAATGCCGTTGGTACGCATGAGTTTATGGACCTGGTGGGGCAACTGGACACCGAAGCTATCATTGTGGGTAATGTCGGTAGCGGAACGGTACAGGAGATGTCCCGGTGGTGGGAATACGTGAACCATCCCGGACCCGGATCCATGGCGGATCTGCGTGAGGAGCATGGCCGGGCGGATCCCTGGGATGTGCGCTTCTGGGGAGTGGGTAACGAAAGCTGGGGCTGTGGTGGTAACATGCGACCGGAATATTATGCTGACCAATACCGGCAGTTCGCCACTTTTCTGCATCCGGTGGGCAACGTTCAGCCATTCCGTATCGCTGCCGGTGCCGCGGGAGATGACTTTGAGTGGACGGAGGTGATGATGCAGCGGGCGGCTGATCATATGGATGGACTCGATCTGCATCATTATACCATCACCGGCACCTGGGCTGAAAAAGGCGATGCCATCGATTTTACCGAAGCAGAGTGGTTTGAACTGATGGAGGGCGCCTTCTACTGGGATGAGCTGCTTTCCCGCCATAAAACTATTATGGATAAGTATGATCCTGAAAAGCGGATTTGGCTGATTGTCGGAGAGTGGGGAACCTGGCATGAGCCCATGGAAGGAAGCAATCCGGGATTCCTGCATCAACAGAATACGTTGCGGGATGCATTATCGGCATCTGTATCGCTGGATATGTTCCACCGCCATCTTGACCGTGTAAAGATGGCCAATATCGCTCAGACTGTGAACGTCCTGCAGGCTATGATCCTTACCGATGGCGATGACATGCTGCTGACCCCTACCTACCATGTTTTTGATTTTTACACCGTGCACCATGACGCCGATTATCTGTCATTTTCGCTGGAAGCCGGTGAGTATCGCTATGGGGAAGAGGATATCCCGGCATTGACGGCTACGGCTTCACGTGATCAAAATGGGCAAATGCACATAACCATGACCAACCTGGATCCGTCACAGGCCCGTACGGTAGAGGTCGATATCCGGGGTGAATCTGTTAACGGGGCATCAGGACGTATCCTGACCGCCGAGACCATGAATGCCCATAACACTTTTGATGAGCCTATGGACGTACAACC
>CAYMBG010000013.1:34751-38204 GCA_964388615.1 uncultured Chitinophagales bacterium
TATTTGATCACTGTCATTTTGCGGGTTTCTACATAACCTCCGGCTTCCAGGCGGTAAAGATACATGCCGCTTGACAGATCAGAGGCATCATAATGTACCTGATGCCGGCCTGGTTGCTCCGGCCCATCCCGCAGTGTTGTCACATGGCGTCCCAGCATATCGAACACATCCAGCCTTACATGGTTGCTTTCCGGAAGATCGTAGCTGATGGTGGTGGTGGGGTTGAACGGATTGGGATAGTTTTGCCGTAGCTTGAATGATTCGGGATGATCTGGAGTTTCTTCATCAGCGCTGAGTACATCCATGGCTTCGATTGTGATATTGCGGACGGCCAACTGGTCGCGTGCTCCGCTTTCCTCCGACAAACGCTCTCCGGTGTAATAGTAACGCCATAAAAGCTGTACATATCCTTTGTCTTCGGCTTCTTCAGGCAACATGACGGGGCCTGTCCATTCGTGGTGACCCTCCTGTGGATTCCGTTGGTATTCTACAGGATCGCCCTGGTCGTCACGTACATCGGTAAAAGGTCCCTCATCGCCAATTCGGTATTGCAAACGCAGGGCGTAGACTCGTGAGTTGGGCGTGACCGTCATCCCTTCCCAGTTGATCTGAATATTGCTGGCGTTGGCGGTGTTGAGGGCCAGAAGTGCTCCCCCAAGCCGGGTACCGGGATAACCAGGGTTACCTTCTTCGTTGCCGGTATTGATAAAAGAAAAACCATCATGATTGTGTCCGTTGATGCGGGTTCGCTCGTTCAGATCGTAGATGCCACTGGTGAAACCGGAGATCCCGGCACGCAGCCCGGGGTCGTGTTCATCCATATAGACAAAGGCCATGTGTTCGGGAAAACTACCGGCCTCGGCATCCATCGGCCACTGTTCAAAGGTATAGGCAGGTGACTCAGGGATGATTCGGAAAGCCTGGGGCAGTACTTTCGGATCTTCTTCCCGCTGGAAGAAAGCCGTAACCGAACGGTTATTGGTCAGGTTTATTTCAATTTCCCTGTCATGGCGGATGTCGGATTCGACACCTTCCCAGTGCGAAAAGGTGTAACCCGGCCAGGGCCTGGCTTCGAGGGTGACCGGGACGTCTTCGAAGTAGGTACCGGTCCATGGCCATGGATCAGGTTCCACACCGGCGGTTTCCGGAGACAACTCGATGGTATTGACACGTACCCGTCCGGCGGCGGGAGCGGATACATCCACGGTCATCTGGTGCTGCTGTTGGGAACCGATTCCGAAATGATCCCGCAGATGCCTGCGAGCGTAACCGGGCCTGTCATTGGCGAAAGAGCGCATGGAGTTGATATCGGACTGCCAACTGTGAAAACTCGTAGGCCGGCTCCAACGGTAAATGTGTTCCTTAATTTCCGGTTCAATGTGCCCGGCCATCTCGTCAATGATGCGGATCACACGATCGGAGCGAAAAGCGGTATTGAGCTGGTCGAGGTAGCGGTTGATGAAATCAGTTCTAAAGGAATCGTTTTCCAGCAATTTGCGCAACAGGAAAGTGGACCAGTCAGGATTGGGCCAGTCGTGGTTGCCGGCTTGGGTGGCAAAGGCCAGGGTGTTGTGGGTGGGACTGTTACCCCAGATGTTAAAACCGAAATCCAGGTCAAAGGCGAGCCAGCGCCACCGTCCGTCGTGCTGATCCGGGGCATCGGGATCGTACTCATCCGTACGCAATCGCCAGAAATCAATGTTATTGCCGGGCCAGTCGGTGTTCCGGGAAAAGATCTGTCCGATCTGGTAATCCATGAAGTTTTCGATGTCGATACGGGTCTTGATATGTTCGAAATGCCGCTCTTCTTCCACACCGTTGCTCCGGATGTAACTGATCGTGTTATCATAGTGATGACTATCACCTTCTTTGGTCCATGCATTTCCTTCGAGCAGATCGATATTTTCCGGATCCACACCGTGGACCCGTTCCAGGTAATGTTTGTCGTATCGTTCCCGCATATTGTGAATGCCCCAGTACTCCCCGTTCAGGAAGATGACAAAGGGCCGGTAAGCCTGGGTGTCGAACGCCATGTGCCCGATCACCTCCTGGATGATGGCGTCCCGCACCATGGACTGGGGCCAGTCATTGCCCGAATTACGCAGCATCAGTCGATTAAACTGATTGTATGGTTCATCGGGAAACATGCGGTGGTAAAACCGGTTATCGCTGTATTGATTCCGTGCGTAGAGCCGAAGGGATTTCATCGGGTGTGCGCGGCTCCATCCCCCGTGAATACGCACGCCGATATCCTGCTGCAGGTCGGTGTACTGTGACCCGGTTTCAATCAACTCCAGGGATCCGGGGCGTTCCGACTCTGTGCCACGTTCGCCATAATTAGCGTCTGCGCCCCCATCATCCTGCCACGGGTTTCTGTCGTTATAAATTTTCCCGGGCACATAGATCCCGTCTTCATAATCGAAAAGGTGATTTTCCTGGATGCCGAAAGATATGACCGGTAAAGAGTAGCGGTCCCGCCCCAGCGGGGTCACAAAATAAGAGTGTGTCTGTATCCCATCCGATATGGCACCGGCCTTTACTGCTTTGGCCCGCACAACCGTGCCTTTACTGACGGGGTTATCGGGAAAATAGTAGGGGGTCGTGTTGTCTTCAAAAGCGGATTGCATCCTGCTGAAGTAGTTGGGCTCATTGATGCGGTTGGTGACAGTCAGGGGTTGGTTCTCATCATCATAGACCAGTGACTCAAATGTTTTATCAAGTAAATTTCCGGCGGGCCGGTACCGGTCCATATGCTGATAGGTTGTGCCATCCAGGTTTTCCGGGTCAGGTTCCGAACCGTCCAGGGTGTAGATGATGGTCACGTCGGGGTCGGGGTGATCCAGTTCCAGGTCAAAGTCTTCGCTATAGAAACCGGCGTCATGTGAGAATGATACCGGAGCAAGCAATTCCCGGTAACCCGTTTCGCGATTAGTCAGGTGAGGCGTAGGCTGGGTGTAAAAATACCATTCACCGGTCCCATCGGGATAACGTCCCAGGCTGATATCGGTCGGGATTCTTGTTGGCGGCAATTCATCCAGCCGCTCTTCGTCCGGGGCGGTGAGGATGACCTCCTCGCCGTCTGCGGCAATTGCAAAGTTGGTGTGGAGTTCCGACTGGGGGTCGGTACGGTCTTTGCCGGAGGCCCAAACCAGCAGGAAATCACCGGGTTGCATAGTGATATCCGGGAACACCCACCGGAACGGGCGGTCGTAGTCATCTGAAAGGCCATATCCTTGCAGGTTCAAGGGCTCGGTGCCGTTGTAAAAAAGCTCCACCCAGTCCTCGGTATCCCCGTCCTCATCCATGATGCTGTTCCCATTGGACGCCATGATCTCATTGAGATACAGGGATTGTGCCTCGGCGATACGGGGACTGTTTATGGCTATTAGCAGCCATAGGCAGACAAAGGCAAGTAAGGAGAGGAATCGAGAATGCCTGTAAAAAAAATACATG
>CAYMBG010000014.1:0-37185 GCA_964388615.1 uncultured Chitinophagales bacterium
ATCGCCAAATATTTTGAGTAATTTCAGCTGTTATCGCTTTCTTTTCTAATACTTCATTTACAGAATTTAATTTCAATCCTGCTTCTCTTGCCATATAGGTGATACTTGACCATCTATTTTTCATCATTGCATACTCAAAAAAAACATCCGGAAAGGCATTTATAAAATAAGTACCCGCATTTGCCTTTTGGAATTTCTGAAATATACTGGTCTCCCTGAGGTATTTTCTGATTTTTGAGTGTGGATAGGGGCCAAAATGTCGGCCAAGCTTCCGGGAGGTGTTTACACCGGAAAAAAGAGTAGCCTGACCCGTTCCGCTTTGTGGTAAACCATCTACTCCCAGACAAGCATCAATTGAGGTAAAAAAGGTTCTGCCATTTTGTATTGTTCTGGCTTTATCGGTAAAAGGCTGGCCATCGGTTATTTTATAAAATGACTCGTATACTCTGTCTGTGAACGGATTTTCTGGTTGTTCTTTACCCAGACCAACACCATCAATAAATAGAAAAATGAGTGACATCAACGCTCAACAATTATGGTAACCGGTCCATCATTAACCAATGAAACTTCCATTTTCGCCCGAAACTCTCCTGTCTGAATTTTTCCAGGCATAGCCGCCTCTAAATGGTCAATTACTTTTTTGTAGTATTCATCCCCTTTTTCCGGTCCCGCTGAATGAATAAAACTGGGCCGAGTTCCTTTTTTTACATCTCCATACAGTGTAAACTGAGAAATAACAAGTATCTCTCCACTAATATCTTCCACACTTCTGTTCATCTTGCCCTCTTCGTCCTCGAAAATTCGTAAACGACGACACTTATTGGCAACCCATTCCAACTGACTTTCATTGTCATCTTCATGGACAGCCAGCAAAATCAACAGGCCTTTGTCAATCTTTCCTTTTATTGTACCGTTTACACGAACCGACGCTTCTGATACCCGTTGTACAACTGCTCTCATAGTCTTTTTTTATGTTTATATGATGGGGATAACTCCCCTGATAACTTGTTTATATATCCCTGTTTTCGAATCCCTATTCATAACTATTAAGATTATGAACCTCCGGACTGACACTGTTAACACTTTTTGTAGTCGCTGGTTTCTGTGGGAAGATAATTGCCGGCTATTATGTGTAATCAATATGGAAAGTAGATAACTGTTATAAACTGCCAATTCCGGTATTTTGAAAAGGTTTTTTATCCACAGAATTATTAACAAAAAGATTATTCAAGCTACAAAAAAAATGAAAACTTTGTTCTCCACATATCCACAGCCCCTATATCTTCTACAAAAACTTTTAAAAAAATTTCTATTTATAGAATCCCTGTGTGGAAAAAAATTAAATGTGCTATTTGGTTTTATTTGAGAATGTTCCAAACTTACATTCATATTTAAAATCACACTTCAAACTCATAAAATCTGACGCTCTTTCCAGATATGTCAAAAAAGAAAACCTATAAATCCTCCGGTGTTGATATTGAAGCAGGTAATACCTTTGTTACTTCAATTGGCGATTTGGTAAAACAGACACACAGGCCCGAGGTTATCAAAAGTATTGGCGGGTTTGGTGGTCTTTTTGAACCTGACTTTTCAAAATATCAAAACCCGGTCCTGGTAAGTAGTGTAGACGGTGTTGGAACTAAATTAATTGTAGCTTTTAAAACCGGTATTTACAACACCATTGGACAGGACCTGGTTAACCATTGTGTAAATGATATTGCTGTTTGCGGTGCCGAACCTCTTTTTTTTCTCGACTATTTTTCAACTGGAAAACTGGAACAGAAAGTTGCCTATAACGTTTTGGAAGGTTTTTCTATTGCCTGCAGGGAAAACGGTTGTGCATTGGTAGGAGGTGAAACTGCTGAAATGCCGGATATCTATTCCGATGGAGAGTTTGATCTTGCCGGTACGATCATAGGTGTTGTTGATCGGAATCATATTATTGATGGATCCGATATAAAAAAGGGGGATGTTGTTCTTGGTGTAACAGGTAATGGCTTACATACCAATGGCTATTCATTGGCCAGAAATATTCTTTTTGAAAAATATAAAGTAGATGATCACATACCGGAGTTGGGAATGTCGGTAGGTGAAAGTCTTCTTCGTATTCATCCGTCTTATTTACAACTCATAAAGAAGCTCAAAAATCAGAGTAGTCTAAAAGGTTTTGCCCATATTACCGGAGGTGGTATTGTTGGTAATACCGAAAGAATCTTACCTGCTGGAAGAAAACTGAAGCTGGATTGGAATAATTGGGATTGGCCGGCATTGTTTAAACTAATCCAAAGAGAGGGAAATGTACCCACTAAAGATATGCGACAGGCATTTAACCTTGGTATTGGTCTCACTATAATAGTTTCTGCGGAAAGTAAAGATCATATTGTTTCCAGTTTTTCCAGCTCTTCAGAGGAAATTATTGAAATTGGTTCTGTTGATTGAGTGTAAAGTGGTACTTAGAAAGAGCCGCCAAAAACAGCTGTTCGATTGCGCGTAGGTTCGTAAACGGTTGCTACTCCAATATCAAATGGTATATTAAACAATCGCATTTGAAATCTTATACCAGCTCCAAACAGTGTTCTGGAGTCGTGATAAAATTGAGAGGCTGTGTTATCGATATGTATAGGCACAAGAGTTTCGCTCAATAATACGGCATAGATACGATCCAGAAAGAGTGGAATCAGGGTCCATCCATTGTCAATATGCCATAAAGGTATGGTATATCGGGTATTAAAACGTCCGGCGTTATTAAAATCAGACAGAACATATTCATCAAAACCACGGGAATAAAAGCCGGAAATGTCAAAATTTGGAAGATTTTGTGTAAAACCCTCCAACCCTAATCGTAAAGATCTGTTACCGGACAGATTAAAAGACAGATATCGATAAAGTCCGGCGCGAAACGCTTTAAGCTCATGGGCACTGTGACTGGTATGCAGATCCCATTCTGTTTGTTTATAGAATATCCATCCCGTATTGGGTTGAATATCTCTGATGTTTTGTTGTAGACGATGTTGATAACTGACGGACAATGTTCCACGCAACCGGTCCAAATAGGTGTTAGACATATCACCAACATGACTTTGACGTATATAGTCGATTCCCGGAACGATATGTAAAGAAGAAAATCGGGTGTCTTTGTCAAATTGATAATGAAAGGGGATATCAAAACCAATTCCCTGTATTTGTTGTAAACGGCGAGTGGTTTCAATAGGTTTGCGATAAGTATTCACCCGGAAACCGGGAAAAAAACCACTGTATCGGTATTCGATATCATACCAAAGTCGATCGTGCGAATAACTTATATCAGCATAATAACTGTTTTTTCTCAGTATATCACCACTTGCCAGGATAAAGCCCAGCTCATTGCTTCGATCTGATCGGGTATCTATATCATAGTAGGGAAGAAACATCCTGGGGCGAAGCCAGTTAAGCCCCGTTTTATATTCCGAAACCGGCCAGTCTTCAGATATGGTGTCAGGATCAGGTGAAGCAGAAGTTATGGGGCCTGTAAATGGAGCATTGTTCCATTTATCCTGATCAATTTGTACAGGGTTGAGTTCACTGTATTCAATCCAGAAAACTTCGTGCCGATTTTCATTAATGCGAACCGCTGCCAGTTTTTCTCCATCCGGACTGTACGTTCCCTCTAAAACACCATAAGGATGATCGGTAAGTTTGAATATTACATTCTCGTCAATATCATATTCATACAGATTCATGGCTTCATCAATATCGGATGTAAAAAGCAGTCGATTGCCATCCGGATGCCATGTTGGATCATAAATGGATCCTTGATCAAAAGCGATATCTGGTTCACGTTCATTGTATACAGAAAGCGAATCTTTCTCAAGAAACCATAAACCCTGCATACCATTTCGGTTACCTAACAGAAAAAGGGAATTATCATTTGCCGGATGAAAACCCAATTCAACCAGATGTCCGTTGTCCGGTATAAGCACGGTATCCGGTTTTGATGATGAGGTAAATTCTAAAAGTATATTGGTTTCGTGATGGGTCTGAAGAGCCCATATACTGTTATTTGGACCATATACTGCGGCGTGTACGCGCTCCGTATCATGGATTGTTCTGTTTGTCCCTGGATCACGATTATCGGCAGGAGAAGATCTGTTCAAATCCAAAGACAACTCATGCACTTTCATCCGATTGTGATTATGATAGAAAGGGTGGCGATGATATCTTGAGTAGAGCAGTTTTGATGAATCCGGATCAATTGAGAAAACGTAGTCTTCTACGGTGCCTGTCTCCTTGAATAAGGTGGTATTGTTTTGATCTATATTGTGGTGATAAAACCCGGGTCTTTTATTATCAGATGAGGAATAGAACAAAAGGGTATTTTCTGAGGTAAACAGGGGCCTTCTGCTTTGTAAAAAGTCTCGGTTCCCAACAAGGCGAAATTCAGTTTCAGAAGAAGTTGATTGCCGGTCCTTGACCTGTTCACTTTTATTGGATTCAAATCGTTTTTGAAGTTCGGATGGACGTTCGCCGGTGTGATACCATAACGCAGTACCATATCCCAAAAAGGGCCATCTTGAAACGAAACGAATGGTTTTTTTTGTGATTTCCATTCCATATTCATATTGCAACCAATTAATAAATTCGTATCCGCCCATATAATGACGGTCAAATGGGTAGGTATGCAGTGGATCGGTCAGATTTTGTGATAGTGACCACTTTTTGGTACTGTTAAATATAGCATCATGACGTCCTGTGAAATAAGGATGGTTTCCTCTACCTCCTATACCGTAATGATGGTGTGATTCATGAAAAACAGCAATGCCTTCAATCATTCCGAGAGGGGCAGCCATATGCATGACACGCGCGACATCGGGTGAAAAAAACCGGATAAGTCCGGATATACCGTCAGAAGGAAGAACATTGAGATGCAGAGCGTGCACAAGCTCATGAGGCATAACAGTGTGGAACCAATTTCCATCAGCGGGATTCATTGTCTTTCCCTTTGTCCTTGGAATCTCTACTTCTATACGAAAATGTAAAGTGGTCACATACCCATTAGACCGGTCATTGTAGCTGTTTAACACTACCGGCATGTTGGACAGAGTACCTCCAACCAAAGATTGGACAATGGGATATTGTTCCTCAAGAATATGAGCTGATTGATATGCTGCATTTTCTTCTCCTTTTTGGAAAAGGATCTTAAAACGGGGGGTATCTAATTGCTGCCAATCAGGTTTTGAGGGGCGGTAGATATTCTCATATATCTGGGAAAAAGCAGTCTGGTTTGATAAAATCAAACTGCAAAATAGAGAAATTAGACCTACTATGGCTTTTTTATCAATCACGAAATGGATCAAATACATCTGGTCCGGCCATGACTACACCAAGCGGAGTAAGGCGATGTCTAATAGAAATGGTGTTTTTATGGCTGTTGAGAACATCGGTAAGACGTCTGTAAACATGCGGGGATTCATCCAAACCTCCGCCTCTTAATGTAACGTTTTTTTTGCGAAGCCATTCATTCATCATTTCACGGCTTATGGCACCAGGCTTGACTTGTCTGCGTTTTTTTCCCCGACCACGGTAGGATCCGGCTGCTTTACGACGGGACATAACACGCCCGGCTCCATGAACAGTAGAATAAAGCGTCCTTCGACTCTCGTCTCCATCTACTCCATCCAATATGACGGATATATCGCCCATACTGCCACCTACGAAACTTTTTTGACCTGGAAATGCGGGAGTTGCCCCTTTGCGCACTACAATGAATTGTTGGTCACCATGAGTTTCTTTCCATGCGTAATTATGATGATTATGAACTTTTTCAACTATTGGCGCATCTGCCAATTTAGCAACATATTCACAAACCCACTCACGTCCGGCCCAGGCATAGGCACCTGATAATCTCATAGCCCGGTAATAACGATCTCCAAGGTCACTGTTAAGATCCAGCAACACCTCTTTTTCGAGGGCCTTTACATCCCATGGCCGATCTTGTGAAAGATTCATAAAACCGCTTGCCGTTTTATGACCGAGTCCCCTGCTTCCGAAATGAACACCTATCCAGATTCGGTCATTTTCATCGTAAAAGATGTCGACATAGTGATTACCTGACCCAATAGTTCCGAGTTGTTCACGTGCCAGTTTTTTAAGATCCGCAATACGAGAGTGGGATCCGTATGCTTTCCAGTCATGATTGTCAAACAGGGGATGGTCCTTAGGGGCTTCCGGATTAGTTTGACCTATGCCAAAAGAGAGGTTGTTTTCAATACGATCTAGTAAAAAATCCAGATCCAGATCTTTTTTAAACAAATCCAGTCTTACAGCAAGATTACCACATCCAATGTCAAATCCGACACTCACGGGAGATACTTTGTTATGGTATGCGGCCACGCCTCCGATGGGCATTATGTAACCAAGATGCCCGTCCGCCATGAGTGCACCGTATTCAGCACGACTCATTACATCAAGAAATTGATGCAGCGTTTGGTCATCATGAAGACCGTAGACCGGGTATCCCTGTATATTCTCAAGCATAATTAGGGTTTTCCTTATTTATTACTGCGGAAAAGTACATATGCAAACCCTGTAACGAAAAAAACCGGTTAGTCTGATGTAAAAAGATTTCCATGTCCCGGCAGGGAGATACCCAGATACTCATAGGCTTTTTGAGTTGTTATACGTCCCTTTGGCGTTCTTTGTAAAAAACCTTCTTGTATAAGAAAAGGTTCATAGACCTCCTCGATGGTGCCCTTATCTTCACCGACAGCAACGGCAAGAGTGCCAAGTCCCACGGGGCCTCCACGATAATTTTCAATAATGCTGTTTAAGATACGAATATCCATTTCATCCAGGCCTCGCGGATCAACGTCCAGTGCATTCAATGCTTTGTCCGCAATATGTTGATCAATGATCTCTTTATTGTCTACCTGTGCGAAATCACGTGTTCGTCTGAGCAAACGATTCACCAATCTTGGTGTACCTCTGCTTCTGCGAGCCAGTTCATAAGCGCCTTCATCAGAAATATTCAATTGTAATATTCCAGCAGAACGGACAGCGATGTGTTGGAGTAGTTCAATATCATAATAATCCAGCCTTGAATCGATTCCGAACCGGGCTCTGAGTGGAGAGGTCAGTAATCCCTTTCGGGTAGTAGCACCGATAAGTGTAAATGGCATTAAATCAATTTGAACACTCCGGGCACTGGGACCGGAGTCAATCATAATATCAAGTTTGAAATCTTCCATTGCCGAGTAAAGATACTCCTCTACAATCGGATTCAGTCGATGAATCTCATCGATGAATAAGACATCACCCTTTTCAAGATTGGTAAGCATTCCGGCCAGATCGCCGGGTTTCTCCAATACCGGTCCGGTGGTTGGCTTTATCTGCACACCCATCTCTTTAGCGATAATGTGCGCTAATGTAGTTTTTCCCAGTCCGGGCGGACCGGAGAGTATTACATGATCTAATGCGTCACCCCGTTTTCGTGCAGCTTTTATAAAAACCTCAAGATTGGATATAATCTTTTTCTGACCTATAAAATCCTGCAATTTCGTGGGTCGTATATGTTGTTCAAACCCGGGGTCTTGATCACTTGCACTCAGAAGTGGATTTGCCAAGATATCATTCATTTGGGTGAAAGGATTCAGAGGTAATAAAATACGCAGCTGTCAGGTACAATTGCCAAAACGGTTTTAGCTGATGACAATTATGTGCAAATGATCAAACTGCTAATAGTGATAAGCCAAATGAAAAGGGTGTCTGGCGGTAAGTAATATATTAATTATTTGACCTGATTTAACTGCTTCACCATTTCAGAAGCGTCCTGTTTGTGGATACCATTCATCTCTTTTACTTCATTTGCTGTTTGTTCTGCATTCTCAAAATTTCCGGAAGCCAGAAAAGCGTTTGCCTTGAACCAGAGGCAGTTTTCCCGAAGCACCACCCGGGAGAAATTCTCGCACCGGGTATCGGAGAACGCACTTGCAGCTTTATCAAATTCTCTTGAATTATAATGGATAATTCCCAAATTGTATGTGACAGTATCCTGGAAAACCTCCTTTTCCCGCAATTGTTCAAGTTCAGAAGCAGCCATATCCATATTACCAGCTAAAAACTGAATATAAGCATTATGTAATTGTTCCTCAGAAGAATCTAATTCGATGGCGGAGGAACGGCTTACGTCCGGTGAGATCATATGTATGATGTCAATCTCTTCAATAGCGGGTTCCAATTCGTTGCTGCCGATAGTGATATATAATGTTGAAAAAATCGCAACTGCAAGTATGGCAGCAATAGTATAAACCAGCTTATTGTTTTTGAAAAAAGGCTTGAAAGATTGATCCTCAACCGAATTACTGCCCGGATGACTGGCGTACTTTTTTTCAAGTGCTACCCGCGTTCTAAGCAGATCATAGTATTCGGGATATTCTAAAAGCAAAGCCCAAAGGGTGTCTATATCCTCAGACTTGATCTTGCCTCTGGCATAATCGTCTATTAAGACAATTATTTTTTTTTGGATATCTCTGTCCATAAAATTCGATAACTCCGTGTTTATCTATATGACAACGATAATGAGTAATCCTTACACCCATTATCGCAATTTTTTCTTTATACACTCAGAAACCTTTTTCAAAACCCGGTGCTTTCTGGTCCAGACATTGTTTACAGAGATACCAAAATCCCTGGCAACATCATTGGCATGTGCATCCGGGTAGTCCATCCAGTACATCATAAATCTTCTCCACTCTTCCGGCAGCTGCTCTATGCATTTGTCAAGGGTTTCCAGTTCTTCATAAGTGTTGAGGCGATCTACTTGTTCTTCAACCGGGATATAAACTTCTATATTATCCTGGTAATTATAACGGTTGTTTTCGAACAATATCCGCAGATACCGGTTTTTAGCGCCCTGAACCAGATAAGAGTAGATACTGTCGGGTTCTTTTATGCCGTTTTTATGTATACGCTCCACCGTCTTTACAAGGGCGTGCTGTGCCGCGTCTTCTGCATCCGGAACATTTGCCCTCATAGTCGTCCTTAAATAGTGGCAGAGCATTTGAAATAATTCCAAATAGAGCTTGTTGAACTCTTTGGAAGGTCCTTTTTTAACGGCATCTATGAATTTTGCATAATTCATCGCAACCTCTTCGGTTGTATCTATAATGGATCAGAAGCGGTGTAACACGCTGCTGGTATCGGAAAAATTTCACATTAAAAAACAGGGATTATCAATAACATTCAACACTACAGCACAAAATGGTCTAATTTAAAACAATAATTCGTGGAAAAATCACAAATTCGAGTGGTATTTACTATCCTTGTTTGAACCTTTCATAGAATGGAGCTATTCTGACGCATAAATTACACCTTGCCTTGTAAAAGTGAAGAACAACTAATTGGTAGGCAAAAAAAATCATGTATCGCGTTCATTTACAAAATTTCGAAGGTCCCCTCGATTTGCTGCTCTTTTTTATAAAACGGGACGAGCTGGACATATACGATATCCCTATATCCTATATTACCGAACAATTTC
This sequence comes from uncultured Chitinophagales bacterium, assembly GCA_964388615.1. GTDB lineage: Bacteria > Bacteroidota > Rhodothermia > Balneolales > Natronogracilivirgulaceae > SLLW01. The sequence goes on from CAYMBG010000014.1 coordinate 9,512, forward strand.
TTGACTATATCCGCTTTCTGGATGAACTGGATCTTTCTGTAGCCAGTGAATTCATTTATATGGCCAGCACACTTATGTCCATCAAGGCCAGGATGATGATTCCGGAACCCGAAACCGATGAGGAGGAATTTTCGGAAGAGGATCCGAGATATGAGCTGGTTCAGGCTCTGCTTGAGTATAAAAGATACAAGGAAACCTCGGTTGAGATGATGGAAATGGAAAAAAAGGCAAGGCTCAGCTATAGCAGAGGATATACGGAACCGGATCAGGTAAAACCAGAGCAGAGGGGAGAGGCATTGCGGGAAGTGACCTTGCTGGATATCATGACCGCTTTCAAGAATGTTTTACTATCGGTTGATCAAGTCCACTATCATGATATTCAACGTACGGAAACGGACATTGAGACACAGGCCGATCATATTATTGATTTTCTTACAAAAAAAGGTCGTTGCTCTTTCAAGGAGATCTGTGCTGATTTTACTTCACGTGTTTTTGTGATTGTAACATTTCTTGCCATTCTTGAGTTGATTAAGGAAAGGGAGGTCAAGCTGCTGGTTGATGAAGACCACACCCGTTTTTTTGTGGAACTTCACTCTCCGGATGAGCTTGAGAAAATGAAAGGCTGATCATGAAACGGGATTTATTAATATGGATTGGACGGATGTTTTTTTACCGAAATTCGTCTCTATCTTTCACATTAACCGGACTTATCTTCATGTTGAATATGGGTGCCTGTACTTCCTTACAGGATACGGCCTCCGATACCTACATTCAGGAACCCGATCCCTCACCGGAGGTGTTTGTTGACAGTACTTTCTTATGGGATCATCTACATGTTTTGGCACATGACACGCTTGAAGGTCGTGGTACCGGACAAATTGGTGCTGAAAAAGCTGCAGATTATTTATATAATTTTTATACATCGGCGGATTTCCAAAAATGGGATGATTTAAAGGTGAACAGGCAACCCTTTACTCTGGAGGGTATTTTCCTGGATGCGATCTCTGCAAAGTGGTATCAAACAGTGGACGGTGACACTGTTTATCAAACGGTTTCCACACTGAAAAACGATCAAGCTGCTCCTTTTTATCCCATCAAGGGCGGGGCTTATGAAACGGACGCACCTGTAATATTTGCCGGTTATGATCCTTTTTGTTTCGATGATGATCCCCCCTATGCAGACGAGGAATCATGGAGTAACTCATGGATTATGGTTTTTGAAAACTGTCCCGAAGGGCACGGTGATGGTTTAAAAAACAGCCGAACAAAGAGGCTCCAAAGAATAAACGGTTATTTTGCCGCGGCGGGTATCATTATTATTCCCGATAAAACGGTCGATGAATGGGAGGGTGAGGCCACTGAATTACGACGTCAACTAAACAGGCCGCTTTCTGTCAGAAGGGATCGGGGAGGTTTTCGTACTGCAAATGTTTCTTCTGGTGTTGCCATTTCAATCCATCCCGGGAAAGCTCTTAAATTACTTGGACTATCACATCCTTCAGAGCTTGAACAAATGAGAAACCAGGCGATAAATCCGGAGATACGTGATGAACTCCATGATACCGGATACCACTTGAAAATCAATCCGAATACACAGAGCCGGGAATTTACAGAAAACAACATTATAACAGTACTTCCGGGTGACCATAAAGCATATTCCGAAGAGGTTGTCGTGCTCTCGGCGCATTATGACCATATGGGTCTGGGTGAACCGGATGACTACAATGATATCATTTATAATGGTGCTGATGATAATGCGAGTGGCAGTGTTGTGCTGATGCAAATAGCTGAGGCTTTTAGAAAAGCTTATGAGCAGGGTTATCGTCCTTCGCGAACATTGGTATTTCTACACAGTGCAGCAGAGGAGTGGGGAATAATCGGATCTCGATACTTCGTGGAAAACCCGGCTGTTCCTCTGGAAAATATCGTTGCCAATGTGAATGTGGATATGGTCGGGTATGTTGATGATCGCTATGCGGAAAAAGACGATAGTAACTATATCTATGTCATTGGTGCTGGAATGGTGTCATCTGAACTCGAAAGCCTGGTGGACGAAACCGAAGCCATCCTGTCTGATGTCAAAGTGGATTATACCTATAATGATACAAGCCACCCCATGAGCCTTTACAGGCGGAGTGACCAGTGGGCATTCGGTGAGCAGGGGATCCCTTTTGTCTTTTTCTTTTCAGGTTTGCATGATTATTATCATACGCCATCCGATACCGCCGATAGAATTGCCTGGTCATCGTTGGAGAGACGTGCAGAATGGATTACATATTATGTATGGAATCTTGTTGAAAGTCCGGAAAGACCATCTTTCAACATCCAAAAATGGAATGAAAATCAAATGAGATCGCGGTAACGATCGGTTGGTGTATGTTACGGTTTATTGAAAAGGGCCTCTACGAATCGTTTGCGATCAAAAACCTGCAAATCCCCGATCTTTTCTCCAACACCGATATATTTGACAGGCACCGACATTTCATGAGATATGCCGATCACAATTCCGCCTTTTGCGGTTCCATCGAGCTTGGTAAGCGCCAAGCCTGTGACATCGACAACCTCGGTGAAAGCTTTGGCCTGCTGCAGCGCATTTTGTCCTGTTGAAGCATCCAATACCAACAACACTTCGTGTGGAGCTTCATCCACGACTTTACCCATAACCCGTTTAATTTTTCCAAGTTCATTCATAAGGGCTTTGCGGTTATGAAGACGACCAGCTGTATCGACCAGCACAACATCCGCGCCCTTTGATTTTGCTGACGCGACGGTATCATAAGCGACAGCTGCAGGGTCGGCACCCTGGCCTTGCTGTATCAGAGGGACCTCGGCTCGTTCACTCCAGATTTTAAGCTGTTCGACGGCACCAGCCCGAAAGGTGTCTCCCGCACCAAGCATCACCTTTTTTCCGGCTTGTTTGTACATACTGGAAAGCTTGCCAATGGTGGTTGTCTTTCCAACACCATTAACACCAACAACCATTATTACATGGGGCCGATATGTGAGATCGGCTTCAAATTCCGCGGGACGATCTGGTTCATTATCTTTTAGAAGACCAATGATTTCCTCTTTTAGAATATTTTGAAGCTCATTGCTTCCCACAAACTTATCCCTGGCCACACGCTCTTCTATTCGGCGAATGATCTCAAGAGTTGTTTGCACACCCACATCCGAAGTGATTAATACCTCCTCGAGGTCATCAAGCACCTCATCATCGACTTTATCCTTGCCGACCAGAGCCTTACCCATTTTGTCAAAAAAATTACTTCGTGTCTTCTCAACACCCTGTTGTAACTTTTCTTCTTTGTTGCCGAAACCAAGCTTATCCAGAAAGCCCATATAAGGTATTACCTCTTCATTTTAGATGAGTTTATCATTATCAGAAAGGGGTCAGTTAAATTCCGCATCTTTCTTTTGAATCATAAAAAATCGATGGATATAGGATCCCAGGGAATAAAACAGCATTATCACACTGAGTACCATAAAAAACTGAATCGTTTGCTCTCTATCCGGAAAAAAGAAGGCAAATATCCAATAGATCGCCAGTATATTGACGGCGATTTTACCGGATAATGCCGACATGGCATATTTTCCTCTTTTCTTTTTTATAAGAAGAGAACCCGCCAATATCAGGCCGTCCCGGAAAATAAGGATTATTACAAAAAAAGCCGGAATAATGTCAATAATTACACCATACAGGAAGAGAATTAGTGCACATATCTTATCCGCTAATGGATCAGCCACCTTGCCGAATTCTGTAACCTGATTCATTTTTCTGGCAACAAGGCCATCCAGAAAATCCGAAATAAATGCATATAGAATAAATGCGACAATTAGCCACGTGGCTTCCTCCCCCGAGGCATGATGCAGGAAGAGAATGGGTACCGATATGAGCGCTCTCGAAAGCGAAATGGCATTTGGAACGGTCAGAATATCATTTTTGACGGGAATTATTTTTCCATCTATGTGTTTTTTTTCACTCACGGCACTCCGGTATTACGTGGTATAAAGCTATCATGGATGTCATCAGCTTTCAGGAATATTATATAAGTCACCTTATATTTTCGGACATTATCTCGTACCTTTGATAGCATTCCAAAGGCCGGCAAATTAAAATATAAATTTAAATGATGAACACGAAAGAAACTGATCGCAAGCTTGTTGAAAAACCTATCCATTCTGAAAAAATCTTCTCAGGGACACTGTTGCATGTTTACCGGGATCAGGCTGAATTGCCGGATGGCCGTACATCCGTCAGGGAATGGATAAACCATCCTGGCGCATGTGCTGTTTTACCTGTTTTTGAAAACGGCGATGTGCAGCTTATAAGACAGTTTCGGTATCCGCTTCGGGAATTATTCACAGAGGTACCTGCAGGAAAAATAGATCCCGATGAAGAACCACTTGTAACGGCAAAAAGGGAATTGGAGGAGGAGTCGGGCATTCGTGGCGAAAACTGGATTTCTCTTGGGGCAATCCACCCCTGTATCGGTTATACCAATGAGGTTATACATCTCTATCTTGCCTGGGATCTTCAGGTCTCCGATAATAATGTGGATGAAGATGAATTTTTACAGCCCTTACGAATACCTTTTTGGAATGCTGTTGAGCAGGCGCTGTCTGGTGAGATTACAGACGGAAAGACCATTACAGCCATACTGAGAGCGGCCCGATGGTGGAAAGAAAACGAACCGTTTCCAGTTAAACTGTAATTACCGAAGCTTTTAGTTGTTTAGATATCCTCTTTTCTCCGCAACTTGACTAATTTTCTCCCTGAGCAGATTACGTCCTCTGTGCAAGCGGGAGCGAACCGTGCCAATGGGTACATCCAGCATATTGGAGATCTCTTCATACGTGAAATCTTCCACATCACAAAGCAATAAAGGTGTACGAAAATCTTCCGGTAAATCATCAAGGGCTTTTTTAAAATGGTCGTCGTATTCGCCTCGATAAAACAGGGTTTGAAGGTCTGTGGTATCACTTTGCTCGCTACGAATGGTCTCGTAATATGTTGAGACTTCATCGTAATCTACTTTCGGCGGTTGTCTGGATGCTTTTCTGTAATTGTTGATGTACGAGTTTTTAACAATCCGATAAAGCCATGCGCGTGCGTTGGTACCTTTTTGAAAGCTGCTGAAAAAGCGGAACGCTTTGACGATACTGTCCTGAAGAAGATCCTCGGCATCGTTGGGATCTGTTGTCAACCTCAATGCGTAGTTGTAGGTGGCATCCAAATGGGGGATGATCTCTTCGTTGAACTCTTCCTGTTTTTTTAGTTCTTCTTCAGTGAGCTTGCTATTCATGGTTGCTCCGGAATCTTAAAGACATGTTCTGATACAAATTGGGTTATGAATGATCACGAAGCTTTTCAAGCATTTGATTAAGCTTGTTAATTTCTTCAGTTGATAGCATGTCTGCGATGCCATCCATCTTTTCGTTTATTTGATCCAGGTTTTGAAGCAGGATCAGACCTTTGGGAGTAATGTTGATGTTTACTTTCCTTCGATCATCATTACAGTGCTTTCTGACAACAAGACCCTCTTTGACCAGCCGGTCTACTATGCGCGTGATATCGGACCGAGAGTCCAGCATTTGATTTCTTAAAACATAATTACATGCAGGTTTCGGATGTTGCCGTGCTAATATGCGAAGTATATTGTACTGCTGAAGCGTCAGGTTGTGTTCGCTCAGTATACTTTGTAGCCGTGTGGTTAAGTGATTACTGGTGTAAAGGACATTCGCCACAGCCCGGTGGCGTTGATTCCGGTAACGATATTCAGCAGATTTATCTTCCATATGCAATTCCTTTTATCTCTTAAGAAAGAGACCAATGATACAAAAACAAATAACATGTTGCAACATATAATGTTTAAACGTGTAAACTACCGTTAATGCTCCTCTATATAGTGTGCTACTCCAAGAACAACTTGTGAAGGCAAATAGCTGCCACAAAAAAAAGGGGGAAACGAACCATCAAAATACAAGTCTCTTATTCCTTTCACGTAAACTCTCCGTTGAATAAGCAGATTAACCAACTTGACTGCATTGGCTTATATAAATATACAAATATAATATTAAGCATATATATATAAATTTATTAATATCTGCATCAACAATGCATGCAGCCGGTATGCTTTCTTATGGGCGATAAATGATGAGAAAACAGCTTTTAAAGGAGCTTTAAATAACCGGACAGTGTAGTTATTCTTCAAAGAAAACTGACACTATCCGGTATGGAATCGGCCTTCGATACCAATTACAATTAGTCCTGTGTAAAGCAATGCAGCTTAGGCAGGTTCCTCTTCCTTTTCTGCTGGATCATAAGCCAGATTGGGTGTTAACCATTTTTCCATCTCTTCAAAAGGCATTTGTTTACGGCGGGCATAATCTTCGACTTGATCCTTTGTAATCGCTCCGACAGAGAAATATTCTGCCTCCGGATGGGCAAAAAGGAGACCTGAAACAGAGGCCGCCGGATACATGGCATAGCTCTCGGTCAACTTTATAGCGGTTTTATCCGTGGCTTCGATCATTTCAAACAGCGTCTCCTTTTCCGTATGATCCGGATTTGCGGGATAACCTGGTGCGGGACGTATTCCGCGGTATTGTTCCTTGATCAGGTCTTCGTTGTCGAACTTTTCATCCGGTGCGTATCCCCAAATCTCTGTGCGAGCCTTTTTGTGAAGCCATTCGGCGGCAGCTTCTGCAAAACGGTCCGACAAAGATTGCAGCATGATGGCGCTATAATCATCATTTTGTTCCTCAAATTTGGCAATATGCTTTTCAATTCCATGTCCGGTTGTCACTGCAAAACAACCAACGTAATCGCGGATACCGCTATCCACGGGAGCTATATAGTCCGCCAGAGATCGATTGGGCTGTCCCTGTCTTTTTTTGCTTTGCTGTCGCAGCATGCAAAGTTTTGAAGCTACCTTTGTGCGTGATTCATCTTCATATATCTCAATGTCATCATCACGACTGTTGGCGGGAAAAAGTCCGCACACAGCCCGGGGTTGAAGCCAATCCTCCTCTATAATGGCATCCAGCATTTGCTGGGCATCTTCGTAAAGCTGACGGGCTTGTTTACCCCATTTTTCATCTTCAAATATCGTTGGATATTTGCCCTTAAGTTGCCAAGTAATGAAGAAAGGGGTCCAGTCTATATACTTTCGCAAGGTGGCCAGGTCGGGTGGATCCAAATCAATGATCCCTTTCTGGCGGGGTTCAACCACATCTTCTTCCTTCCATGTGATAGGAGTCTTGTTATTGCGCGCTTCTTCCAGAGAGACATAGGTCTTGGCCGTATTTCTTTTGGAGTGTCGCTCCCGCATTTCTGCATACTCATCGGCGATTTGGTCTACAAACTCCTGTTTTCCATGATCGGATAGCAGGTGGCTGACTACCGGAACACTTTTAGAGGCATCTAAAACATGAATGGACGGATGACTGTATTGAGGGGCAATCTTAACCGCTGTATGTATACGCGATGTCGTTGCTCCACCAATGAGCAAAGGAAGATCCATTCCCCGTTTTTCCATCTCTTTAGCAATATTCACCATCTCATCAAGAGAAGGAGTTATTAGTCCGCTGAGGCCGATAACATCCACTTTATGTTCCACGGCAGCGTCTAATATCTGATCTGTTGGAACCATCACGCCAAGGTCAACAACATCATAGTTGTTGCACCCAAGTACTACGGAAACAATATTTTTTCCAATATCATGAACGTCACCTTTTACAGTTGCCAGCAGCACTTTTCCTTTGGGGCGGGTATCCTTTTGTTGTTTCTTCTCTTCTTCGATATATGGGATAAGAATTGCAACCGCCTTTTTCATTACACGGGCACTTTTAACTACTTGCGGAAGAAACATTTTTCCCTTTCCGAACAGATCGCCGACAATATTCATCCCGTCCATGAGCGGACCTTCAATTACTTCCAGCGCCTGGTCGTGCTGTTGACGTGCTTCTTCCGTGTCTTCATCGATATGATCGACTATGCCTTTTATGAGTGCGTGCTCAAGACGCTTGTTAACGGGTTGGTTACGCCATTCGTCTTTTTTAGCCGGACCCTCAACTTCCTGCTCTTTTACGGTATCGGCAAAGTCGACGAGTCTTTCGGTGGCATCTTCCCGCCGGTTGAATATGACATCCTCAATATATTCCAACAGATCATCGGGGATCTCTTCATATACCTCCAACTGTGCCGGATTGACAATTCCCATATCGAGACCGGCACGGGTCGCGTGGTACAGAAAAGAGGCGTGCATGGCTTCTCGAACGGGGTTATTACCACGGAATGAAAACGAAACGTTGCTAACCCCGCCACTTACTTTAGCCAGTGGAAGATTTTCCTTGATCCACTTAGTGGCGTTCAGAAAATCCACAGCATAATTGTTGTGTTCATCAATACCGGTACCTACTGTTAAAATATTGGGATCAAAGATAATGTCTTCAGCCGGAAAACCTATCTTATCCACCAGCAGGCGATATGCCCGTTCACAAATCTCAATGCGCCTTTCGTAATTATCCGCTTGTCCCTTTTCATCAAAAGCCATAACTACAATTGCCGCACCGTAGTCGCGAACTTTTTCTGCCTGAATCAGAAAATTTTCCTCCCCTTCTTTCAAGCTGATGGAATTGACAATGGCTTTACCCTGAAGGCATTTCAGACCGGCTTCAATAACGGACCACTTGGAAGAGTCTACCATTACCGGAACTTTTGCAATATCCGGTTCGGCCATCAGAAGATTCAAGAAGGTGGTCATCACTTCTTCGGAGTCAAGCATACCTTCATCGAGGTTGACATCAATAACCTGAGCTCCGTTTTCAATCTGTTGACTGGCTACCGAGAGTGCCTCTTCATACATTTCTTCACGAATGAGCCGGGCAAATCTTTTTGACCCGGTAACATTGGTTCTTTCTCCAATATTGATAAAGCCGGAATCGGGACGGATAGTCAATGGTTCGAGACCGGATAACCTGAGATAAGGCTCCGGCTTTGAAACCTGCCGGGGTTTATGCCTGGCTGCTACTTCTGCAAACTGGGCTATATGATCCGGTGTTGTTCCACAACAACCACCTATTACGTTTAACCATCCTTCGCTCAGATAATCATCGAGCTGCTGTTTCATGAATTCCGGGGATTCATCATACCCTCCAAATTCATTGGGCAATCCGGCATTTGGATATAAAGTCACCGGAGTTGTGGCTATTTCGGACAGTTCTTTAATGAACGGACGCATTTGTTTGGAGCCCAGAGCACAGTTGAGGCCTACACTCAGAAGATTAGGCATATGCGCTATGGATACCCAGAACGCTTCTGTTGTCTGTCCGGATAACGTACGGCCGCTTTGATCGACGATGGTTCCTGAAATCATAACAGGAACGTTCTTTCCGCTCTCCTTGCGATAGTTTTGAATGGCAAACAGAGCAGCTTTGCAGTTTAAAGTGTCAAAAACTGTTTCTACCAGCAAGACGTCGGCTCCACCGTCCATAAGCCCTGGAATCTGAAGGGCGTAGCATTCGACCAATTCATCAAAGGTCACCGCTCTGTATCCGGGGTCGTTTACATCGGGTGAGAGGGAGAGGGTTCTGTTGGTTGGCCCCATTGCGCCGGCTACGAAACGGGGTTTATCCGGATTATTATTTGTGTACTCATCAGCAGCCTGCCGGGCGATTTTTGCAGACTCATAGTTCAACGCATACACCTGATCGACCAGGTCGTAATCAAGTTGAGAGATGGGATTGGAACTGAACGTGTTGGTTTCGATGATATCAGATCCTGCTTCCAGAAAATCATCATGTACAGACCGGATGATATCCGGGCGTGTGAGACTGAGCAGATCGTTGTTGCCCTTTAGGTCAGATTGGTGGTTTTTAAATTTATTGCCGCGAAAATCTGTTTCTTCCAGTTCATGTTGCTGAATCATTGTCCCCATCGCACCGTCAAGAACAAGTATGCGATGCTTAAGGGATTTTTGAATATCTTGCATAAGGAAAAGTAGTTTACTGCGATTAGTTACTGATTAGAGTGAAAACAATCATTTATCAACTTAACAAGATAAGAAAAAGGTTTCTGGTAATGAATTCGAACTGAAGGCTCCGCTTTTGTACATAAGAAGCGTTTCGTTTTAGCGTTTAACCAAGCAGAAAAGCGCATTTATATTTTCGCCTCACACTCTTAAAAAACATAAAAAAACTATTTTTGTTGCATAATCTTACCATTGTACTGCTGATTTCAGGCACATTTTTCGCAAATGCCGTTGAGGAACCCGCGTTACTTATCAATGAATTTGTTGCATCCAATAGTGAAGGCATTCAGGATGAGGATGGAGACCATGAAGACTGGATTGAGATTCGGAACATCGGCACCGATGCCATTGAACTAAAGTGGTATGGGTTAACGGACCGAGAGGGTGATTTTCATCGATGGGTCTTTCCGGACACGACGATTCAACCGGGAGCATTCATGATTGTATGGGCGTCTGGTAAGGATCGTCGGATACCTGGAAAACCCCTGCATACCAGCTTTCGGATCGCACAGAGCGGAGAGCCATTGCGCCTTTCCGATGTTCAGGGCAACATGCTGGATACGGTACCGCCTGTGTACGTGCCTACAGATTATTCCTACGGCCGTTATGCGGATGAAACCGGTGATTGGGTCTTTTTTGACGAGCCTACCCCTGGTAAACCCAACGGCACTTCACATTTGAACAGGATTCTGCAACCACCCGCTTTCAGTCATGAACCCGGTTATTATGATGCCCCTTTTGACCTGACTCTAAGCTTGCCTGATGATGCCGATGGAGCCGAAATATATTATACAACGGATGGAAGCGATCCCGGACCTGAAAATGGGACCATGTACGCCCCGGGGGATTCCATCCGAATTGAAAATCGCACGGAGGAGCCTAATGATATTTCAATGATTCCAACCAACAACATAGGGCCTGATCATCAATACAGTGAAGGGTGGGAAGCACCCAGTGGACAGGTTTTCAAGGGTAATGTCATCCGTGCTGTAACTATCGCTGAAAGTGCGGAACCCGCCGGAATTGCCACAAATACCTATTTAGTGGGAAATGAGCTTGAAAAACGATATCGGTTTCCTGTTGTTTCTTTAGCAACGAATTGGGAGCATTTCTTTTCGGAAGATAAAGGTATTTATGCACATCGAAATTTCTGGAACCGGGGATCGGAATGGGAGCGGCCGGTACATTTCGAATTTTTCAATACAGATGGGGAAAGGTTGCTTGCCCAGGATGCAGGCACTCGCATACACGGGGGCACTTCCCGAAGCAGACCTGTTAAATCCCTGCGTATGTACGCAAGGCGGTCTTATGGGGAAACCTGGTTTGAGCACCCCTTAATACCGGAAGCACCTGTTGATATTTATAAAAGGTTTTTGCTTAGAAACTCGGGAAATGATTGGAGAAAAAGCTACTTCCGGGATGCGCTGATGCAAAAGCTTGTGCAGCACACCGAGGTCGAAACCCAGTACTATCAACCGGCGGTTGTTTTTATAAACGGTGTTTATTGGGGTCTAAAAAACATGAGAACGCGTTACGACCATCGTTATTTCGAAACCATGTATGACATAAATCGCGATGACCTTGTCCATCTTGAAGGAAATGCCGAAATAAAGGAGGGTGTTCAGTCGGATTCGACAGCATATCGGGATTTAAGAGACAGGATTGACGATACCGATACCGATATGGAAGATCCTGAAGTATGGAAGTATTTTACCAACAGGATAGATATGGGTAATCTGCGGGATTATTATATCGCTAATATTTATTTCCGAAACACCGATTGGCCGGGAAACAATATAGATTTTTGGCGTAAACGGACCGATCAGCCCAGTAATGATGGCGAGTGGGGACATGATGGACGTTGGCGCTGGCTTCTCTACGATACCGATTTTGGTTTCAACCTGGATTATAATTATGTGCAGGGATACAACCAGCGGGCAAGGCATAATACACTGAAGTTTGCTGTTGAGGGCGGAGGTGGCGGTTGGCCTAATCCGCAGTGGTCCGTTAAAATGATCCGGGGTGCGTTGAGAAATCCGGAGTTTAAACAGGATTTTATTAACCGCTTTGCTGATTTGCTGAATACATCGTTTTCAGAGGACCGGGTTGTAGCGGAAATAGATAGGATGTATCAACAGCTTGAACCCCATATGGAGGAACATATTCGACGCTGGAATGGACCCGAATCGATGCAAAACTGGAATCAGCAAGTGGAATCAATGCGTGAATTTGGAAAAGAACGTCCAGATGCACAAAGAGAGCATATTTTGTCTTTTTTCCATTTAGAAGGTTTAATGAGGCTGGAGCTGGATGTAAGTGATCCACAGGCCGGATTCATACGTGTCAATTCGGTTGACATTAATACGGATGAACCGGGTATACCGAATGATCCCTGGCCATGGACCGGCACCTATTTTCGGGGTGTTCCTGTTACCATAACAGCCATTCCGGCTGAGGGATATGAATTTGCCGGATGGAAAGAAAGTGACACAGCGGGTAAAACTCTGAAAATTGAGTCAGAAGAAGAAATTTATCGAGTGACCGCTATGTTCAAAGGGGTTGGGGTTTCTGCTGAGGATAATTTCGAAGATGAAGATAAGGTACGTTCATTTCGTGTGGATTCACCCAGGCCTAATCCTTTTAATAATGAAACCATGTTGACTTTTGAACTTCCTGAGGCTCAGCATGTCAATGTCTCCGTTTATTCGGTGGATGGCCGGAGGGTAGCAACTTATCATGACCAACAATTGCCAACAGGTCGTCATAGCTTACGAATTGACTTTCAGGGCAGGGCCAGTGGCGTTTATGTAGTCGTACTGAAGGCTGGTCCGCACCAAAAAACGCTTCCGGTAACCCTCATAAAATAGCAGCTTAATTATAAAGCAAAGCCTGTCCGGTCAGGGACAGGCTTTTTGGGGAGGGTATGGTATATAGACAGGATGAATACAAAACAAATTGTATTATACGATCTGTCTAATATATTGTTTCTAACGTATAAACCCGGCTTGTCATTCCCGAAAATTTAAATTGTCTGCAAAATATTATAAAAGAAGGTATTGGTGAGCTATCAAAGAGACTGTAAAACACCCTTCCCGGGGGTAAGCGGAATATCAGCCGAAACGATCTGAAAGGCGGTTGATCATGTAACTGCTCTCCTCTAGCGCCTGTTCAGCAAATTCTCCGAAAAACTCAGAGATTCGCCGGAACTCCTGGATAAAACCCTGTCGATCGTTGTTTTTAACCAGAACGGCCAATTTTTCATGGTGTTCAAGAAATTCAATAAGCAGAGTTCTTCTTTCAAAATTGGAAAAAACAATATCCGCATAGAGTTCTGCATCTTGTGCAAAAATACGGCCCGTCATCATGAGTTCGGCACGATAAATAGGACTGGAAAAATCGGCCATGTCCTCGGGTTTCAGATCAAATTCACGCATAAAGGAACCGTGGAGCAGTGCGACAAAGTGACGAAGCCCCTGGATGAGGTGCATGGCTCGATCGTGCTGCTCGGGATCTACAAATTTCAATCGCAATCCCCATAGACGGAATTGGTCAAGCATCCATTCGTAAGACTCCTGATAACGCCCATGGCATACCATCATTAATTGTTTGGAGATATTGCTTACATCCGGTCCATGCATTGGGTGCAAGGCTGCAACGGGCCCGTCATGGGCATTCATCATTGCATCCAGTACATAGGATTTGTTGCTGGTGAAATCGGCAAGGATGGTGTTGTTGTCGAGGTGGGGTCCTATACGTTCAATAATTTCTTCAGTAACCTTAATAGGTACGGTAATGATCACCAGATCCTTATTAGCTGTCAATTCAGCGACACGATCCCAATCATCACGCTCTAGAATATCAACCATGTGACCCGAGGAAGCGGCAATTTTGTGATAAAGAGAACCCATTTCACCGCCCCCACCGACAATCAGGATGTTTTTGGGACCATCTGATGTCTGCGGGAAGGTTTTACCGGATTGAAATGCTCGTGATGAACTCATAATCATGCGAAGAAAATCTCCGGACCACTCTGAATCAAGTCCCATTCTATTCGCTTTTTCACGAAATTCCGCTATTTTTTCTTCTTCCCTGTTTGCAACAAAGATAGGAAGTTGGTTCTTGATTTTGGTGTCGATTACTCTTTTTACAATATTGTTTCGCTCTTTCAACAGATTCAAAATTTCATCGTCGATCTCGTCAATACGCTCCCGCAAAGAATTCAGGCTACTTTGATTGTTATCCATTGGTACTTTAGTGTGATTCTTATCCTCAATACTTGTAATGTTACGCCGTTCTTGTAGTCTAACCAAATGACGGCCCGCGATATTACGCCATCGTATATGGTTTGGGAAGTATGAAAAGTAATCAATTCTAAAATAGAAAAAGAAACAATGTCTGAATTCAAGCTCGTATCTCCATATAAGCCATCGGGAGATCAACCCGCGGCAATCGAGGAACTGGTCAGAGGAGTAAATGGGGATGAACGCTTTCAGACCTTGCTCGGTATCACCGGTTCAGGTAAAACACGGACTGTCGCTTCTGTTATAGAGGAAACGGGCAAGCCGACGCTGGTGATGAGTCACAACAAGACACTGGCCGCACAGTTATATCGAGAGTTAAGTGATTTTTTTCCGGATAATTGTGTAGAGTTTTTCATCTCCTACTATGACTATTACCAACCCGAAGCCTATATTTCATCGCAGGATAAGTATATCGAAAAAGACCTTTCCATTAATGATGAGATTCAGCGCCTTCGCCTGCGCGCTACCAGTTCCCTGCTCTCAGGCAGAAAAGACGTCATCATTGTTTCATCCATCAGTTGCATATATGGAATCGGTTCACCCAGCGAGTATGCAAAATTGATCATCAACTTGAAAGTCGGGGAGGAGGTCAATAGAAAAAAACTTTTATATGATTTGGTAGATCTTCATTACAGCCGAAACGATCATGAATTCGAACGTTCAAAATTCCGTGTACGAGGGGATGTGGTAGATCTTTATCCAGCTTATTCTGAACATGCGCTCAGAATAGAGTTCTGGGGGGATGAAATTGATAAACTAACCTTGTTTGACCCTGATACAGGCGCGTTGCTCGAGGAAACAGATCAGTTTTTCATATATCCTGCATCACACTATGTAACCTCCAAAGAACGTCTCAAAACAGCTATTGCCCAGATTCAGGATGAGCTTGATCTTCGGCTGGATATTTTACGGTCAGAGGAAAAGTTCGTGGAGGCTCAGCGTCTTGAACAGCGCACCATGTTTGATGTTGAGATGATGCAAGAGATTGGTTTTTGTCCGGGAATTGAAAATTATTCAAGATATCTTGCCGGCAGAAAACCCGAAGAGCGTCCCTATTGCCTTTTTGACTATTTTCCCGATGATTTCCTACTGGTTGTGGATGAATCTCATCAGTCTGTTCCGCAAATTGGCGCGATGTACGGTGGTGATCGTTCTCGTAAAATCAATCTTGTTGAACATGGTTTCCGATTACCCTCGGCATTGGATAACAGGCCACTGACCTTTCAGGAGTGGGAGTCATTGATAAAGAAATGTATTTTTGTCAGCGCTACTCCCTCAAGCTATGAATTGGAGAAAAGCCAGGGGGCATTTGTGGAGCAGATTATCAGGCCGACCGGTTTGATGGAACCAGAGATTGAGGTGAGGCCATTGAAATATCAGATTGACGACATTATTTCAGAGGTGCAAAAAACCGTAAAAACAGGACAACGGGTTTTATGTCTGACACTCACGAAGCGCATGAGTGAAGAACTGTCCCAATATTTGAAAGATATGGGAATAAAATCTGCTTACATGCACAGTGAGATGGATGCGCTCGAACGTGTCGAGGTGTTGTATCGCTATCGCCGAGGTGACTACGATGTACTGGTTGGTATTAATCTGCTGCGCGAGGGTATTGATATTCCGGAATTGGGACTTGTGGCTATCCTCGATGCCGACAAGGAAGGGTTTCTTCGATCTGATACCTCACTCTTTCAGATTTCCGGGCGTGCAGCCAGAAATGTGGAGGGACGAGTGATCATGTATGCCGATAAAATAACGGATAGTATGCGCCGGGTTTTGAACGAAACGGAACGGCGCAGGAAAATCCAGAGTGATTACAACAAAAAACATGGTATTACGCCATCTACCATTGCGAAGGATCTCAAGCCACTCGTAGATCCCGAACTGGTCGGTGCAAAATCATTCGAAATCGACACTGATCAAAAGGGAAAAACAGATGCGCTGGAGCATGTGAAGGTCGCCGAGGAGGGAATTCGCTATCAGGCAACGCCAGCTATGAAAGAGATTGTTTTTGAGAACAAGGAGGACTTTCTGCGTCATCTGAAAGAAGCGATGCATACAGCTGCCAAAAATATGGAATTCGAGGAGGCGGCAAGAATACGGGATCAAATTGAAGAGGTTGAAAAAAAACTGTAACAGGCAAGGTATCTGCGTGCATACTTGTTATATTTGAACAGTTCAGAAAGTCTAACCTTGTCATATTCTTATAGAAGGTAAACACGTATGGGAACCATCGGTTATCTGAAGAATTTTATAAAGGACCCAAAAGTAGCCTCCATTACACCAACTTCCAGATTTACCATAGAGAAGGTGTCTAATCACATGGATTTCTCAAGGGACATCAGAGTTTTGGAATTTGGTCCGGCCGACGGCGTTTTTACAAATATTATTCTGGAAAAAATGTCAAATGGTTCAGAAATAGCGGCTATAGAGACCAATAATGCATTCGTTGACAAGTTGCGGGGGATTGGAGATAAGCGATTGTCTGTTATTCACAAAAGTGTTGAGTTTATTGAGGAAATTACGACTGAGCTGAAGTGGGATCATGTGGATTATGTGGTATCCGGCATCCCTTTTTCTTTTTTGGATGAGGAGATAAAGGAACGGATATTGAGCAAATCAGCAAATTTGCTATCGGATAAAGGAGTTTTTCTGGCGTATCAAACTTCCAAACATCTACAGCCTCATCTTGAGAAACATTTCAAAGCGGTAAACACTTCCATGGAATATCGGAACATCCCTCCCATGTGTATTTACTGTGCAAAAAATGGGTAGAGATATATCAAATCAAATTTTGCTATCGGGGTAAAAGTTTACCGAATTTGCGCTTCCCAACTTTCAATATTATTTCCTGTTCAGGAACCGCCTGAAACTCATACTGAGGATCTGTGATTTTCTCACCATTAAGTGTAACCCCGCCTTGAGTGATCATCCGGCGTCCTTCGCTGTTACTGGAGACAAATTTCAAAGCCTTCATCAGGTCGAGCAGGCGATGATTTTCGCCCGAATTAATATTGAATTCAGGGATATCATCCGGAATATCTTTTTTTACTACGGTTTTCTCGAAATGCCTGCGTGCTTCGTCGGCCTTTTGAGCACCATGATACATTTGGGTCAGGGTCCATGCCAGTTCATGCTTTGTATTTCTGGGGTCCTGTTCTGAATTTTTCTTTATTTCGGGCAGGCGTGATACTGCTATATCGGTTACCAATTCATAGTATGGATATATTAGTGAGTCCGGGATGGAGAGAGCTTTTCCGTACATGTCTTCCGGTTTTTCATCAATGCCGATATAGTTATCATACGACTTGGACATCTTTTGACTCCCATCGGTGCCAACCAGAAGTGGCATCATCAGACAAATTTGCTGTTTTTGACCGAATTCACGTTGCAGGTGCCTGCCAACCAAAAGGTTGAATTTCTGATCAATTCCACCAAGCTCCACATCTGAATGAAGGTGGACCGAATCCTGCCCCTGAGCAAGTGGATAAAGGAACTCATGGAGAGATATCGTGTCGTTGTTTTGATATCTTTTTGTGAAATCATCACGCTCAATCATCCTTGCAACCGTGTAGTGGGATGCCAACTTTATGACATCTTCAAAACTCATGGGGGATAGCCATTCAGAGTTGTACACAATCTCCGTTTTATCCGGGTTCAATATTCTTGATGCTTGTTCAAAATAGGATTTTCCGTTCTCTATCACCTCTTCCTGTGTTAAAGCCGGCCTTGTTTTATTGGCACCGGAGGGATCCCCTATCATGGCAGTGAAGTCACCAATGATCAGAATGGTATGGTGACCCAGATCCTGGAATTGCCGCATTTTTCTGAGAATGACGGAATGGCCGAGATGCAGATCCGGCCTTGTCGGATCACATCCCAGTTTTATTTTCAACGGGGTTTGTGTTGAATAGGATTCTTGAAGTTTTTCAATTAATTCTTCACGGGGAACAATTTCAACGGTGCCTCTTTCTATTATCTCAATTTGCTGATCAACAGGGGGGATTTGTGACATGGAATTTACTCGATTAGCTCTGGTATTGAGAGATATTCTTCAACAGAATCTTTGTAAGGCCTTACTCCGGGTAAAACTCTGGCTACAATGTCGTAAGATGCCGGTGCAACCCTGAGTAATGGTTGATATAAAAGGGATTGATTGCGTGTATCGCTGTTTGGATATCCAAAGCCGGCCATAATAATAAGCAATATGCTTATCAATAAGCTGCTTTTAATAACTCCGAAAAGGGAACCGAACAGACGGTTGGGTATGCTCAAAAGCAAAAGCTGGATAAGAGCGTCCGTGAGTGAAATGAGAATCTGTACGGCAATCATTGCCAGAATAAAAAGTATAATAAAAGCAATGTAAGGGAAATGGGCAGGGTCAATATCAAAAAGAGGCCTGAACAGGTTGCCGGCCATGTCAGCATACTGAAACGCTACAAATCCCGCTAAAACCAAACCGACAATTCGGAAAACTTCTTTCACCAAACCGTTACGGTAACCCAACCAGGCGAAATAAATAATAAACAAGAGGGCAAGCCCGTCCAAGAAGTTCATGATTATTCCAACATTTCACGGACGATTCTATTTACCAAGGCGCCATCCGCCCTTCCTTTGACTCTGGGCATCATGGAACCCATCACTTTTCCCA
Source organism: uncultured Chitinophagales bacterium (assembly GCA_964388615.1). GTDB lineage: Bacteria > Bacteroidota > Rhodothermia > Balneolales > Natronogracilivirgulaceae > SLLW01. The sequence continues at coordinate 28,498 of CAYMBG010000014.1, forward strand.
TGTCCGCCTTTGTGGAGGCGCCGGTTTTTTCAATAACTTCAGAGACGATTCTGCGGACTTCCTCTTCTGTAAGCATTTCAGGAAGATAGGATTCAATGATCTTTAACTCTGTCTCTTCCGCATCTGCGAGATCATTTCTGCCGGCATCTCTGTATTGTGCAATGGAGTCTTTGCGCTGTTTAGCCGCTTTCATTAATACCTCATGAACCTGCTCTTCCGTGAGGGTGACATCACTACCTTTTCGTTCGCTGATCTCCTTTTCAAGAAGCTTTGATTTTAATGAGCGAAGCACCTGAAGCCGATGAGTGTCTTTAGACTTCATGGCGTTCTTAAGGTCGTTCAAAATAGTATCATAGGTTGTATTCATAACACGTGCGAAGTTCAATGTAGAAACAAAAATGAGGGCCGGAGAGACCCGGCTTTATTGAAATAACCAACATTCTAAATTAGTCAGTTTCCATTAACAAAAAAAGGTTACACAATGGATGCGTAACCTTTTTAAAATCTGGCCATGTCTGGAAGAGTCAGGATTTATTACGGGAAATAAAATCCTTTACGTTTTCCTGGTCAACGGTGGACTCGTGAAAAGCCACCTTGCCTTTATCTGTTTTTTTTGAGAGAATCACTTTGGCCATTTTTCTCTGAGCCGCTTTCGCAGCAAGTATATCTTCTCCGAAAACCTGTTTCTTGGCCATAATAACGTTCCTTATTTAATCTCTTTATGTAGGGTGTGTTTTCTGAGCTTGGCGTTAAATTTCTTTAACTCCAAACGATTGGTAGTTGTTCTCCGATTTTTTGTAGTGACATATCGGGAGGATCCGGGCTCCTCCGTGCATTCAAGAATTACTTGAACGCGATTACCTTTTGCCTTAGCCATAACCTGGGATCAAATGTTTTTGTTAAGGGTGCCTTTTTGCCGCGCTTCTTTTAAAACCGTACTGATACCTTTACGGTTGATCGTACGAACGGTCTTGGCGGTTACCCGCAATGTTATCCAACGATCTTCTTCGGGAATATAAAATTTCCTTTTTTGAAGATTAATGTTGAACCGATGCTTGGTTTTATTATTGGCTTTAGAGGACCTGTATCCGTTCAGTGCCTTGGTACCGTATATATCGTCTCGTAATGACATGGTGTTCCGATCATTCAAGTGTAGGTGTTTCACTTTATAATTAACAGATACCTAAAATAGGGGTTTTGTTAAATATTAACAAAACTGTTTCACTATTTATTTGTGATATTTGTTGAATTAGAGGCCGCAAAAATCCCGCCCAGCGCTTTAAACACAAAAAGCCAGCAAGTATCATTACTTTTTTTGAAAAGATGCGAATAAGGGCTATTTTGTTTAATTAAAACGGAAGAAAAACAACGTAGTCCTTCCGTTAAATTTGGCCACTCCAATTTAATCCACGGAAAGCAAAATGAGTCAAGAAAAGAAACCGGAGTACAAAGCGTCGAATATTCAGGTTCTTGAGGGTTTGGAAGCTGTGAGAAAGCGCCCATCCATGTATATTGGAGATACCGCGCAACGGGGTTTGCATCACCTGATCAATGAGGTGGTTGATAACTCTATCGATGAAGCGCTTGGAGGGTATTGCGATTATATCTCGTTAACAGTTAATACCGACGGATCGATTACAATATTGGATAATGGTAGAGGTATTCCGGTAGACATGCATGAAAAATTCGGCATGTCGGCAGCGGAACTGGTTTTAACAAAACTCCATGCCGGAGGAAAGTTTGATAAGGATTCCTACAAAGTGTCCGGTGGCCTTCACGGAGTAGGGGTAAGTTGTGTTAATGCACTTTCCAGCTATTTTGATGTGGAAATCCATCGTGACAATGAAATTCATAAAATGAGTTTTGCCTATGGTAAAACTACAACACCGCTAAAAAAAGTTGGAGAGACGGACAAAAACGGTACTTCGATCACTTTCAAGCCGGATGAACAGATTTTCTCACAGGGCTACGAGTTTCGGTTTGATATCATTGCCGAACGAATGAGGGAATTGGCCTTTTTGAATCCGGATGTCACTATCGAACTGGAGGATCTGCGGGAGGAGGAGCCGCTGAAAGAGACCTTCCACTTTGAAGGGGGAATCAAAGATTTTGTCAAGTATCTTGATGAAGGCAGAGAATCGATCATCCCAGAGCCCTTGTATTACGCAGGTGAGATTGAGGATGTACCCGTGGAAGTGGCCATGCAGTATAACAACTCGTATTCGGAAAATGTCCACTCCTATGTAAATAATATCAATACTCATGAAGGTGGGACCCATATCTCTGGTTTTCGTCGTGCATTAACCCGTGCCCTCAAAAGTTATGGGGAAAAGAACCGGTTGATTCGTGGTAAAGTTTCCATAAGTGGAGAAGATTTTAGAGAGGGACTTACTACTGTTATTAGTATTAAGGTGGCGGAGCCCCAATTTGAGGGGCAAACCAAGACCAAACTTGGTAATTCAGAGGTTCAAAGTGCCGTAGAAGTTGTGGTTTATGAAAAGCTCAACGAGTATCTGGAGCAGAATCCCAAGATTGCCAAAATGATCATTGATAAAGTGATGAAGGCCGCTGAAGCTCGTGAAGCAGCTCGCAAGGCACGGCAACTTGTGCAGCGAAAAAGCGCCATGGCAGGGATGGGTTTACCTGGTAAACTTGCAGATTGTTCTATAAATGATCCGGCTCATTGCGAAATTTATCTGGTAGAGGGTGATTCGGCTGGCGGATCAGCAAAAACCGGACGTAACAGAAGTTTTCAAGCCATCCTCCCATTACGTGGAAAGATACTGAATGTTGAGAAAGCACGAATTGGTAAAATTCTTGAGAATAATGAAATACGAACCATTATCACGGCACTTGGCGTGGGAGTAGGATTTATCGAAGATTTTGATATCTCCCAGCTCAGATACCATAAACTGATTATCATGACCGATGCGGATGTTGATGGCTCTCACATTCGTACGCTTTTACTTACCTTTTTTTATCGGTATATGCAGCCTTTAATAGAGGGAGGCCATGTTTATATAGCCACCCCGCCACTGTATAAAGTCACACAGGGTAGCAAGATTGAATATGCATGGGACGATGAAGCCCGTGACAATATTCTCAGAAGTATGAAAAAGAGCACCCGCAAAATTGATGTTTCAAGATACAAAGGTTTGGGCGAGATGAACCCCGAGCAGCTATGGGAAACTACCATGAACCCGGAAACCCGTACACTGCAACAAGTAACTATTGAAAGTGCTGCCTCAGCAGATAAGTTGTTTACAGTTTTGATGGGTGATCTTGTAGAACCCAGAAGGAACTTTATTGAGCGCAATTCCAAGTATGCCAACCTAGATATATAAAGCGTAAAATTTACAGATGTCAGATAGGATTATAAAACTCAATTTGGAAGACGAAATGAAGTCTTCCTATATCGACTACTCCATGTCGGTAATTGTCTCAAGGGCTTTACCTGATGTAAGGGATGGTCTCAAACCTGTTCATCGCAGGGCCTTGTATGGAATGAGTGAACTTGGAATGCTCCACAATCGGGCATACAAAAAGAGTGCACGTATTGTCGGGGAAGTACTTGGTAAATATCATCCTCACGGAGACTCAGCGGTTTATGATACGATTGTCAGGATGGCCCAGGATTTTTCCATGCGCTATACCCTTGTTGATGGACAAGGCAACTTCGGATCGGTTGATGGTGATTCTGCTGCGGCTATGAGGTACACGGAAGTCCGCATGGAGCGTATTTCCGAGGAAATCCTGTCTGATATTAATAAAAATACGGTCGATTTTCAGCCAAACTTCGATGACACGCTTACCGAACCCTCTGTTATGCCTTCTATGGTGCCCAATTTGCTCATTAATGGAGCTTCGGGTATTGCTGTGGGTATGGCTACAAATATGGCTCCTCACAATTTGGTCGAGGTGGTAAATGGAATAAAGGCGTACATCGAAGATCCGGAAATCGCGGTCTCTGACCTTATGAAGCATATAACTGCTCCGGATTTTCCAACCGGTGGCATTATATACGGATATGAAGGAGTAAAACAGGCTTATGAGACCGGGAAAGGCCGGGTTGTAATCAGGGCGCTTGCCTCCGTAGAAGAACTGCGTGGCAATAGGGAACAGATTATTATAACCGAAATTCCTTATCAGGTAAACAAGGCTACTTTAATTGAAAAAATAGCCTATCTGGTACAGACGGAAAAGGTTACAGAAATCTCGGATGTCAGAGATGAATCGGATCGCGATGGTATGCGAATCGTGGTGATGCTAAAAAGAGGTGCTGTTCCGAGTGTGGTTTTAAATCAGCTCTATAAGTATACACAGATGCAACATACTTTTGGCATCAATAGTCTCGCGCTTGTAAGGGGACGACCAAAAGTATTGACCCTCAAAGAGATCATTGAGAATTTCGTAGAACATCGGATTGTTGTAATTATCCGGCGAACCCTTTATGACCTTGAGCAGGCAGAAGCAAGGGCCCATATTCTCGAGGGACTCAAAATCGGTGTTGATAATCTTGATGATGTCATCCGTACCATCAGGTCTTCCAAGAATGTTCCAGAGGCAAACAAAAGACTTCGAAAAAGTTTTGGACTAACAGATTTACAGGCAAAAGCCATTCTCGATATGCGGCTCCAAAAATTAACCGCTTTGGAACGTGATAAAATCGAAATGGAATACAATGATATTCTTGATCAGATTAAGGAATACCGACGCATCCTGACAAGCCGGGATGCACAAAACCAAATAATTGTGGAAGAACTTGATGGGCTGAAGCAAAAATATGGTGATGAGCGTCGTACTCAGATCATTCACTCAGCGGAGGAGTTTAACATAGAAGATATGATCGCTGATGAGGATGTTGTGGTAACCATCTCTAATACTGGATATATCAAGAGGACACCTGTCAGCGGGTACAGAAGACAGCGACGCGGAGGATCCGGCATGAAAGGGGCTACGACGAAAGATGATGAGTATGTAGAGCATCTGTTTGTAGCTACAAATCACAACTATATCCTCTTTTATACCAAAAATGGCAGGTGTTACTGGTTAAAAGTCTATGAAATACCCGAGGGATCCCGACTGAGCAGGGGCCGGGCTATCGTTAACCTTATTGGAATTGAAAATGACGACAGCGTACAGGCGTTTGTTCCTGTTAAAACACTAGAAGACAACGACTATACCAATAACCACAATATTATAATGGCAACCGAAAAAGGGGTTGTCAAGAAAACCAGTCTTGAAGCGTACAGCAGACCCAGAAAAAATGGGATCATGGCTATAAAAGTGGATGATGACGATCGCCTGTTGAGCGCCAGCCTGACCGATGGAAACAGTACCATCCTGCTTGGTGCAAAAAATGGAAGAGCCATCAGGTTCCGGGAGACGGACGTCCGATTGTTGGGCAGAAATACCCGTGGTGTCAGAGGCATTACTTTGTCAGATAAGGATGATCGTGTAGTCGACATGGTTGTCATCAAAAACACAAGAAATGCTTCTGTTCTTGCTGTTTCTGAACATGGATATGGGAAAAGAAGCCTCGTTGAGGATTACAGAGAACAAACCAGAGGCGGAAAAGGGGTTATCACCCTGAAAATTACTCCCAAAACAGGTAAATTAATCGCCCTTAAAGAGGTAAGTGACAATGACGACTTGATGATTATTACCGAAAAAGGGAAAATTATCAGAATGCATAGCAAGGATATTCGGTCCATGGGCCGTAATACGCAGGGAGTCCGTATGATGCGTCTTGGGGGAACGGATAAAATATCTGGAATTACACGTGTTGTCAGTGAGGAGGATACTGAAAGTGTAAAAAAGGTCGGTGATAATGATGAGATTGATTTGCAGAGTGAAGAAACTGACACGGATAGTCAACCACCAGGGGATCAAAATGAAGGTGACGAAGACAATGGCCAAATTGACTTCTGAATAATTACTTGAACTTTTATCATTTGCTAAATGCTCACTACTTCTGCAGAAAATTTGGCAACGCGCACTAATTTTATAGAATTTACCACTAATGATCATGAGAAAAGGGCATTATGAGCAGATTATTAGTACCCTTGATGGATTTGAGGATATATTTGGGTCATTGAAGAATTGTTGTTACCTTGCATGCGTACTTTTTACTTAGCTAAGTGAAATAAAATGAGTACTCGAAATGATAATTTCAATAATCGCAAATTAGATATCTGTTTGAATACAAACACCTAATATAGCACATGTGAATGGGAGGCTGACTGATTCCGTTTTATTGGGAATCAGAAAAAACGATGAGCTTCTTTAATGTAAAGAAAAATGCCAGTGTTCATCGTGTAGAAAAGTGCTTGACAGTAGTATATCGGGAAACAGGATAAATCTCATACCTGTTGCAAACCCGAATACCTCCCACCAAAGAAAATCGGAATCATATATTTAAGAAAGCTTTTAGAAACGCTTTCTTAAAATGGAAAACTATGGTCTCGAAAATCTATACATTAAAAATTTAAATATGAGTGTAGATAAAAAAATTAACGTACCTGATATGGAAAGACATTTGCCAGTAATGATAGAAATTGTTCCACCTGAATTGGGGAATGAAAAAAAACAATTGGAAATTCATAAAGAATATCTTGAACGCCTGCAAAAACAGGTAAAGATAGATATTATTAACCTACCTGAAATTCAGGATGAACAAAAAAAGGGGGAAGGCAAGCGAAGGAGTAAATTCAAGGAAAGAGTAGCACCAAGGGAATATGCACGCCTGTTATCTGATTACTTAGATACCGAATTTGTAATCAACCGGGTCATCGTAAAAAACGAGCCTGAGGTGCAAGAAGATTGGCTTCTCGAAACACATAATGATTATGGCATCAAAAAAATGATCTTTGTGGGGGGTGAATCACCTGAGATTGTATATCCGGGCCCAACTGTGGTTGAGGGTAATCAACTGGCTAAGAAATTTCTTAATGAAGGTAACAGAAAATACCGCGAGGGAACCGTTCAGCCTACGGAATTTTCTATTGGAAATATTTCTATTCCCCACAGGGAGGTAGAAGGGATCCGTGAAGCTGAGAGAATGTTTCGTAAAATAGAGTCGGGAGCAGATTTTTTCACAACACAAATTATAGCGGAATCTGAGACCCCTGGAACTCTTCTAAAAGATTTGTCCCAATTACTTATTAATAAGGGGATGCAGGATCAAGCCCCGACCATATTTTGGAGTTTTACTCCAATCTCCAGTAACAAAGATGTGGACTTTTTAAGATGGCTTGGTGTTAATATCCCTGAACAAACAGAGGAACAGCTTTTGAAAACAAATAATACCGCAGAGGCCTCTGTTGATTTGCTGGAGCAGGTTTGGGAGCGCATTCTCGAGATTAAGCAAAACCTGCCTGTTGATATCCCTATGGGAGTAAATGTTACTGCAATGGGTATGCGCAATTTTGATCATGCTATCAGCCTGACTGAAAAACTATCTAGTAAACAAAATGCTTCTTCTTAGGTTTTGAATCACTATTGGTTCTGATAGATATAAATTACTCCCGTTAACATGTTTTTGGATATACCTATAAGAACACGTAACTTATGGCGGGAAACGCATAAACACAACAAAAACAAAAAGATATGAGTGTATTAGTAGTTGGATCCGTTGCATATGACGGAATTGAAGCACCTACCGGCAAAGTAGACCGGACATTGGGAGGATCAGCAACATATATCTCTGTTGCTTCTACTTACTTGACGCAACCTGTACGACTGGTTGGAACTGTGGGACGTGATTTTGATCCCGAGGATCAGAAATTTCTTAAGGATAAAGGTGTAGACCTGGAGGGATTTAAGGTTGATGAAAGTGGCGATACTTTTTTCTGGCAAGGTAAGTATCACGATAACATGAACAGTCGTGATACTCTGGATACAAGACTCAATGTTTTTGAACATTTTGACCCTGTGATTCCTGAAGTGTATAAAGGTAGTCGAATTGTATGTCTTGGTAATATTGAGCCCAATCTACAACTAAAAGTGCTGGAACAAGTTCAAAAGCCTAAACTCACCATTTGTGATACGATGAATTTCTGGATTTCCGGGGCGAGGGAAGCTTTGGAAAAAACCATATCAAAAGTGGATGTTTTGATTATCAATGATGAGGAGGCCAGAGAGCTTACAGGTGAAACAAATTTGCTGAAATGCGCTAAGCTTATAAGGGATAAAGGACCCAAATATCTTATCATTAAAAAGGGAGAACATGGCGCGACCCTTTATACAGAGTCCTCAATTTTCTCTGTTCCTGCTTATCCGTTAAAAAATATCATAGACCCCACTGGTGCCGGTGATACGTTCATGGGCGGATTTGCCGGATGGTTGTCAAAATCTGACAGTATCAAAGAAGATAATTTGAGAAGAGCTGTTGTCTATGGTACGGTGATGGCCAGTTTCTGCGTCCAGGATTTTGGAGCTAAAAGACTGGGTAAATTAACAAGATTTGAAATTGAACAACGCTATGACGAAATCAGGAAAATGTCTTTTATTCCTGATCGAACATAATCAAAAATATGCGTAAACGGGTTGGTTATCATCTGATTATTCTAATTAAAACATAAAAAATTATAATCACATACCAACTGAGCTTAAATAAAAAGTAGACATCTAATAAATACTAAAAAGAATATATCTATGGCTGAAGTAAAAGAGAAGAAATTACCGTAT
>CAYMBG010000015.1:0-32444 GCA_964388615.1 uncultured Chitinophagales bacterium
CCCAGCAAATCAGACCCGTAAATCAGTCCGGCCGTTTTGCTCAGCCCCTCACGGTCTTTCAGATACAGTTTATTGGCCAGCGGAAACTGCACGCCGATAAGCAGTCCGCTCAGAAATGAAATGGCAAGGAAAAGTATCCGGATCAGGATCAGGGTGGCCTGCGTGTCCGGCAGGGCGTGAGCACCGAAAAAAATCAGCGGCAGTACTACGGCAAAGCCGATGATGGCCGCTTCCGTGTAGAGGAACATTCTTAGTCCGTATCGAACACCTCCCATAATCCGGGTTACGTACATGGCTCCGATTCCCGCGCCGGCCATGAATGCGGCAACCAGCAGGCCGATCCAGGAGAATATGTGACCGTAGGTGATCTGAAACATGAAAATAACCACCAGGCTGAATATCATGCCGGCAAAACCGGTTGCAAAAATCGCAAACGGGATGGCGGTCCGTGAATATCTTCCGGATGTGGCCTTGAACAGAAAATGCAGCATCAGGATGACCAGGAGTACCGGAATGATAACATTCAGATCGACCCGGTCAAGCTGATTGAAGTATGCCCCGAAGTTGGGAGCGTGCAGAGTGTTCCAGTGCGCGATGTGATAGAACATGCCGATTGGCTTGAAATCGTAATTGATATCGGTGGTTTTCCCGTCAATATAGTCCTGAAACCACTGCTGCCAGCCTGCGTGCAGCTTCTTTTCAATATCCCAGGGAACCATGGCCTCCGCGGAGATGCCCCGTGCTTCGAGTCGATCCATCAGCTGCATCAGGTCCAGCCGCATGATATCCTCCGAATCGGAGGAGAGATAGATGTGTCTGCTTTCCCCGGGACTCACCCGCACATGCGGAAAAACGCTCTTCAGTGTGTGAAATATGTTGCTGTTGAGATCCTTGATTTCATCGCTCAGATAGGTCAGCGAGCCGGGCGCTCCAATGACAAGGATCCCGCCGTCATTCAGCCGTTCTTTGGCCAGTTCGAAGAATTCGTGCGTGTAAAACCGGTTTGCCTGCAGATTGGACGGCTCCATCACACCAATAAAAATCAGGTCGTACCGGTTGGATGTCTTTGACAGGTAGAGGCGGCCGTCCGTATGCTCCAGATGCACCCTTTCATCATCGAGCTCGGACTCTGTCAGGGGTGTCGGATGTTTGCGGATGATGTCGATCAGCATTGGGTCATGCTCGGCATATTCGATGGCCCGAATGGAGGGATGCTTCAGCGCTTCGTTGATGATGCCGCCGGCTCCGCCCCGCAGGATCAGCACCTCCCGTGGATCCGGATGGGCCAGAAGCGGAAGATGCACAAACTCCTCGACAAACTGGATATCCGGCACCGGTGTGATAAGTTCGCGTATGCCATCCAGGAAAAACAGATACTGCTCGTCCCGCTCCACGACACTGATGTTGCTGTACCGGGAGTTCTCATAGTGCACGACGTTGTGGTTTTTCCACTGCATGTCGATCGAACGGTTGTGGATGTTGTCTGCCGGTCCGCCGGTCAGTGCGTAACCGGTCAAAAGCAGCAGCACCATCAGGGCACCCGACATCACCTTGTTCAGGGTTCGGGGTCTGGCAGAGTGTTCGGCGTGTTGCACTCCGTAAGGCGAAAGCAGAAAGAGGCACATGATTATATTGAGGAGGGCGATGCCGAAAGCTATCTCGAATGTATGGAACAGGGGGATAAGCAGAAAAGTGCAGATCACACCTCCCAGTACGGTGCCGACGGTTTCGTAGACATAAACCCTGCCTGTGGATGAGGCGTCCTGGACCGAGAACATCGCGTAGATCCGGCAGCCGATGGTAAATAAGGCGCCGTGAAGGATGCAGACAGGAAGGAGTATGAGAAACGAGGAGTAGAACATCGGCAGCAGCTCGATATTTTCCCCTATGGAAACACCCAGCAACCCCTTCAGGATGCGTGTGATGAAGACGGCTCCGATAAAAGCCGCCGAGAACAGAACCGCGATTATGGCATAGGACTCCAGTTTGTAGCGGGTTTTGTCGGCCAATCTACCCAGGGTGAGGCAGCCGGCAGCCTCGAGTATCAGCCAGTTGGCCAGGATGATGCCGATGCTGAGTTCGATCCCCGCGAAGGCGATCATCAGCTCACGCAACAGGAGCACCTCGGCCACAAGTCCACTGAAGCCCATTACCACAATAGCTATGCGAACACGTCTTTGCATCTAATCCCTCTGCTTAATCTGCTCTGTGTTATAATAATTCGTTTAGAATATGCATGAGCGGGTCAGTATTGCGAGGTTACTGTTGCCGTTTTATACCTGGTTTGCGAAATGAGAAAAAGGCGATGCGCAACAGGTCTGAATACGTATAACAAGCTGAACGGAAATTACATTATGAACGAAAAAGAATCCGCGGCATTTTAATAGATGACGAGATTTCCGCCAAAGTGGTTGTTTCGGAAGGACGGTCGCTCTAATAAATCAATTATAAATCAACTAATTTCATATTTCCTTCTGATTTTTTTAGATTACAGTAGGATAATAGATATTATTTAGTTCTAACATTCTTTCGGCGCTGTATCTGCGTCGTACAACATATAAGTATTTCAGGCCGCCCAAACGGTGGTCTGTAAAAAACGGAGGTTTTTATGAGCAATGAATATGATCGCAGAAGCTTCCTTAAGAAAAGCCTGGCAACAACGGCAGGAGTCGGACTGGTGGGAACCAGCGGAATATTTGCCAAAACAACTTCCTGGGCGACCGAACCGGCCAAAGGACCAATGCCAACCCGGCCTCTGGGTAAAACAGGTCACAACGTAAGTATTTTCAGTCTTGGCGGTGAGACCACCATCGAAATGCCTGATCACCACGACGAGGCTGGGGAGATTATTAACCGTGCACTTGATCTCGGGGTCAATTATATCGATACGGCCGCATGGTATGGCAATGGTGCAAGCGAGTTGAACATCGGCGCAGCAATTAAAGATCGCCGAGATGAGGTCTTTCTGGCAACCAAAAGCCATGATTATACGTACGACGGGACGATGCGCTTGGTTGACCAAAGCCTTCATCGTCTGCAAACCGACTATATCGACCTGTATCAGCACCATTTTGTCGGACATTTTGGTCAGCTCGAAGACCTGAAAAAGGAAAACAGCGCAAGACAGGCGTTCGAGCGTCTCAAAGAGGAAGGCGTTATTGGAAACATTGGCGTAACAGGACATTCATCCCGTATCCTTTCCGAGGCGCTTCTGGACTATCCCTATGACTGTGCACTAATCACTATTAATGCCGCAGAGGTGGTCATGAATGACACCGATCAGCTCGATCGTTTCTTTGAGATTGCAGAGGAAAATGGGGTCGGAGTGATTGCAATGAAAGTGGCCAATCGTGGAAGATTGCTTGAACAGGGGTTGTCTATCCGACAGCTGCTCCCCTACACCATGAGTTTTCCCGTTTCGACGACGATCATGGGGATTTCGGCAGTCCCGCATCTGGAAGAAAACGTGCGAATTGCCGGCTCGTTCGAGCGCTTGAGCCAAGATGAAATGGCGGAAATACGGGCCGTCGCACAGGGATAACCTAATTCGTAAGTCGTAATTATTTTCCGGGCGGCCGTGCATTCATGGCCTTGCTCATACTGCGGATTCACTTGATTCCGAGCTCGAGCTGAATATGGAAAACGTTAAGTGTGGAATACCTTGTTCAGCCGCCATGAGGGAAGTGTGACCGGCAACAACTCAGCGATACGGAAAACGAATCTCTATCCGTGTTCCGTTTTCTTTTTCCACGGTCATTTGACCCTGGATCTGATCGGTTAGTCCCCGAATCAACTGTAGCCCGAGGGAATCTTCGATGCCGGCATCAATTTTTTTGATTTCCGCCTCATCTATACCCTCTCCATTGTCCCGGTAAAGAAGGATGATATCGGAATCTTCTTTTTTCAATCCGATCAGAATGATCCCCCTTTTTGCATTTTTAAATGCATGTTTGTACCCGTTGGTGACGATTTCGTTGAGAATAATCCCACACGGAATGGCACGGGTAATATCCAGGTTCACAGGCTGTATGTCATAGCGAACCTCTATATCCTCTGACCCATCAGTAAAATAAGTGCCTATATGTTTTGAAAGCTCTTTGATGTATTCGTCAAATGAAATATTGGATAGCGATTCGGACTGGTATAATTTTTCGTGGATCAGGGCCATGGAGCGGATCCGGTTTTCGGCTTTGGTCAATATACTGCCCGCTACATTATCCTTATATTTTTCTGCATCAAGTTTCAGTAGACTGGAAATGACCGCCAAATTGTTTTTTACACGGTGATGGATTTCAGCCAGTAATACGTTTTTTTCTATCAGGTTCTGCCGGATTAAATTTTCTGATTCCCTGCGCTCCATTACATTTACAAGCATCTGTGCATAAACCTCCAGAAGATGCTGCTCCGTAACGCCAAAACGATGCGTTTCATGCTCGGAGTCGAATCCGATAAAACCAACACACTCTTTTTTGTGATTCCATAAGGGAATGGTCAATAAACTGGTAATTCCCGTACTTCTCATGAACTTTTTCAGATTGTTTTCCGGCAGCTCATGGATATCTTCGATATGAAGATTCTCACCATCGATATGTTTTTGAACCCAAAACTCAAAAGACGCCGTGGGTATGTTCTGCAGTTGACCTATCTGAGGGCTGATCCCTTTTTTACACCATTCATAGGTGTTGCTCGCCGTTTGTTCTGAGAAATCGTATTCAAATATGTAGGACCTGTCGGCTTCGGTGATATTGCCAATTTCGGATAGTGATTGGTGAATGGCCGATTCGAGCTCTTCAACAGGCGCATTGATGAACCGTGTCGAAAGTCCGACCAACAGCTTACGTAATTTGGCTTCGTATGCGATCTGTTTTTCCGCCTGTCTGCGATGCGATATGTCTCTGATCACAAATACCATCCCGGTGGGATCATCATTCGAGCTTCTCAGAATATCACCATTGATTTCACAATGTAACACTTGCTTACCGTCGGGGCTGATCCGGTACTCTTTCAGTCCCTGTGGCTGTTCATGCATCAGGCGTATGTTGGTAATCGCATATTCCTTGTCCTCCTCCACAATAAACGAGAGAATGTTTTTACCAACCACTTCCTCTTTTGATGCAATATGGTAATGACTCAAAGCTCTTTCATTCACCAGCAATATGTTTCCTTGTGTATCGGTGCGGATGATGAGGTCCGGGACCGTTTTGAATAGTTTTTGATGTAATTCTTCGGTTTCTTTCAGAGCGTTTTCCGCCGATTTCCGAGCGGTTTCTGCTTCATGAAAGTTTTTATCTGTTTTGTGGTAATTGATAGCGGTTTTCAGGGTCGCATCCCAAATGCTTAAATCCCCGTTATGCTCGACAAACCCCCTGGGCATTATACCATGATTTTGAAGCAGGTCCGGATAGGCAACGGTGACAGGTTCGGATTCCGGAGTTATGCATACCAACGGGATATCCAGGTCCTTCCAATCCTTTACATCTGCTTCTTCTTTGCAGAGCCCATTATATAAATCGAAAGCCATCAGAACAAGATCGATGGGAGCTCCTTCCTCTAAGGTTTTAAGTGCTTCACCCGGGTTGAAGGAAATTTCTATTCGATAACCAAATTGCTCAAGACCCGATTTCCAGTGATCGACAATTGATTTGTCATCATGGAGCATCAGTATCTTCGTGGAGTGGCTTTCTGGCATGGACAGAGACTTATGTAAAGCATTCAATGCTTGCACATTACCATTTTCCGAAGAAAGATGATAATGGCAATTGTCTGGAAATCAGGCCTCTTTCGATATTTTACGGATCATGCCATTAAAAATAAAGTAGTGGAAAGGTGTGATGATATACCAGTATGCACGACCCCAAACCCCTTTCGGACGAAACGTAGCTTCCTGGATCAGTTTGTTTTCCGTGATCTGAAACTCAAGCCAAGCCTCCCCGGGTAGTTTCATTTCGGCATATAAAAGCAATCGCCGTTCCTGTTTATCTGCCATGATGACTCTCCAGAAATCAAGGGTATCGCCACTATTGATCTCATCTATGGAGGTTCGTCCGCGACGCAAGCCGACCCCGCCGAATAGTTTATCGATAAAACCCCGGATATGCCACAGCCAGTCGGCATAATACCAGCCGTTTTCACCTCCAATACTCCAAACCCGTGACAAAACCGCCTCTTCATTATGGATAACCCGCTCTTTGCGGTCTTTGAAGCATCCTTCAACCGGCACCTGGATATGTTCTGAAAGACGGGTGTTTAACCGGCCACTCACCATCGAATCTTTCCAGCTGGAAATGATGGCATTTTGCTCGATCTTATTGAAGGCAAGGGATACCGCTTTCATGTAAGAGATGGGATGAATATCGAGCATGTCGGCCAGTCGATTGTCACGGCAGGTGACATCGACCTTCATGCTGTCTACAAGTTTAACGGCCAGGGAAAAAGTTGTGGATGTCATGAAATAGAGCCAGTATGAGGAAAGACGGGGCGAAAGTACCGGTACAGATACGATCAGACGTTTGAGTCCCCGAACTTCGGCATACTGTTGGAGCATCTGCTTATAGGTAAGAATGTCCGGCCCGCCGATGTCAAAATTGGCATGATAGGTCCGTTCATCGCACAATGATTTTTCAAGGAAACTGAGTACATCACGTACCGCAATAGGTTGTGAACGGGTTTTTAGCCAACGGGGAGCGATCATGACCGGCAACTTTTCAACTAAGTCACGAACAATTTCAAAGGATGCGCTGCCGGAGCCGATAATGATACCAGCACGAAGTGTCGTAGCCGGAAACGTCCCCTGTGACAGTATTTCCTCAACCTGCTTACGTGACTCCAGATGTTTTGAAAGATTATCATCATTGATGATACCACTTAGATAGATCACATGTTTTACTGCCGTTTTGTTCATATAATCCCGGAAGTTCCGGGCAGAGGTCACTTCAAGATCCTGAAAGTCACCGGAGCGGGAGGACATAGAGTGGATCAGGTAATAAGCAGCATCTATATCACCGGGTATAGCTTCAAGGGTCTCAGATTTCAAAAAGTCGACTTCGACAACAGTAGTTTGTTCTTCAAGCGAAGGGGCGATGTTCAGACGCCTTCGATCACGTACACAACAAACCACCTGGTGGCCCTTTTCTACCAGAACAGGGAGCAGGCGCTTTCCAATATAGCCGGTGACACCGGTCAGGAGAATCTTCATGAGTTACGTTTCGTATCCTACGATGCAGTACAGAGCTGAAATGCAATGGAGATGATTGTGTATTGTACCAAGATGTACTTTCTCAAACTGGAAATCCACGGTTTTCGTTTCTGTTGTCTTTTTTCTTCACTGTGTCACTTCCCCTTCTATGTGATTTCTCATAAAAATATGACTATGTTGTACATGAGGGATATCATGCTGATGCAAAATGCTCGTTCTTATGAAATATGAATACGATGTGATTGTTATTGGCAGCGGAACCGCGGGGCGAACGGCCGCCTACCTTGGTGCCGCTTTAAGTGCCAAAACCTTGCTGATTGAGCAGCAGACATATGGCAGTGATTTTGTATGGCAAAGCTCCATACCGGGAAAAGTGTTGCTTCATCAGGCAGAGCGTGCCGCTTCCGGAATCCCGGTTTCTTACCAGACCGTGATGGAAAAGCTTCAGGCCATCAGTAAACGGATCTACAGCAAAACCGAAGCCCCGGACTCTTTGCGGCAAAAAGGTATAGTATATATTACCGGGCAGGCCTCATTTGAAGATGCCCATACCCTCTCTGTGCGGGATCTTGAGACTGACAAATCTCAAGCGGTTACCGGTCGCTATATCTTCATAGCCACGGGGATCCGCTCCCACATTCCGGCAATTCCGGGTATCGGACGCACACCCTACTTTAACAGCCGGTCTATTTTCAATTTGTCTCATCTTCCGGAAAGCCTGATTATCATCGGCGCGGGACCCGCAGGTACCGAGTTGGCACAAGCCTATCAACGATTGGGAACCAGGGTAAGTCTGGTTGATATGGCTTACCATATTCTGCCGGTGGATCCGCCCGAAATCACATCCATGCTTCAGCAAAAGATGGAGAAAGAGGGTGTATCACTCTATCTGAGCTGCTCGCCGGAGTCTGTTCAGGGAGATGAGTACCATGTCAGGGTAAAAATCCGCTGCAATGGCAAAAATGAAACCCTGGAAGCAGAAAAGCTCTGTTTCGCCACGGGACACCAGGTAAATTTAGAAGCGTTGAAGCTTCATAAAGCCGGGATCCGCTTTAACAGTAACGGAGTAATTGTTAATTCTTCCTGCAGAACCAACTTACATCATGTTTATGCCATCGGTGATGTGACGGGCCGCTTTCAACTGACCCATATGTCGGAATACATGGCCAAGGTAGCTGTGAATAATGCACTGTTGAGACGACCATTGACAATGGATACCCGGCACGTACCCTGGGTGACTCATACCTCCCCGCAAGTTGCTCATGTCGGGGCCACCAGAAGCGAACTGGAAATTGCAAACACCTCCTTCGAGGTGTTTCGTCTGCCTTACTCGGAAATCGCACAGGCTGTTATCGAAGAAGAAGAGGAGGGATGGATTCTGGTTTACGCCAAAAAATGGTCTGGGAAAATTCTGGGAGTGGATATTGTCGGTAAAAACGCCGGAGATCTTGTTAGCCATTTTTCACTGGCTATGAAGCATGGCATTTCGATGCGGAAACTGGCTAATACCATCTATCCTTATCCTGTCTATGCCCTGGGGGTGCGCCGGGTGGCGGAACAATGGTATACAGCGTTTCAGAGCTACCGGTTTTACAAATGGCTTCGTCGTTTTTTTAGATTGCGGGGACCTGTCCCGGATGTCAGTGACCCGGATCGTATTATTTGATAATGAAAATATTCCGGGATCAGGTAGTAACCAATAATACATATTTGTGACAGATTGGCACTTTTTTTGCTTAGTAAACATCATGGAAAGTTGTAAATATATTATTGTCACGCTTCTGCTTGCAGGGTTGTTATTGCCGGTAGCCTTACCGGCTAATGACGGCTTTCGGGAAGATCTGCGCTTTCATCACCTGACCACTTCCCATGGACTGCCTCATCCATGGGTAACCACTATGGAGCAGGATGATGAGGGTTTCTTATGGATTGGAACCCAAAACGGACTCAGTCGCTATGATGGATACGAAATGATTGCTTATCCGAATATTCCCGGCGATCCCTACAGTCTTAGAAGCAATGCCATAAGAATTATTTACCAGGACATTAACGGATTGTTTTGGGTTGGTACGAATAGTGGACTCCATCTGTACGACAGAAGAAATGATCATTTTGTGCATGTCACCGATAATGAAGATGACTCAGGCTACGGGTTGGATGATCAGTCGATATATGCTTTATTGAGGAATGATGATAAAACGATGTGGGTCGGAACCGGAAACGGCCTGAAACTTTTGAATACCAGTCATCTCACAGTGGAACGCATTATCAGGCATGACCCGGATTCCGGTGGTTTGAGTCACCCGGATGTGCGTGCATTATGGAAGGACACCATGGATAATCTTTGGATTGGTACTTCCGGAGGACTGAACCTTTTCAAGCCTGAGCAGGATACTGTTATTTCATTTACCCACGATCCGGCCGACCCCGGAAGCCTTCCAGCTGATTTTGTGAATGTCATCCGGGAGGATCGGCATGGAATATTGTGGATCGGAACCCAGGGGGGTGGATTAGCCTATTTCGACTACAAAGCCGAAAAATTTATCCATGTCTCTGCCGAAGACGACGTTTTTTCCGCGATACCTCCTGGCGGTATCGTGCACGACATATACGAAGACAGCAAGGGATATCTCTGGGTTGGCACCGAACTTGAAGGTGTGGTTCGTATCGACCCGGAGCGCAGTAAAGCTATTACGTATGAGTATGATCCGGAGAATCCTTATAGCGTGAATGATGGAGCTATTCATCGTATCTATGAAAACCGGGACGGTATTTTGTATTTCGCAACCCAGGCAGGCGGTTTGTGTTATCTGGACCAGAATCATTTTGTTTTCTCACACTTTTTGAAAGGTGATGGAAAAGGAGATGGACTTAGCAACAATATGATTCGTTCCTTCAAACAGGATGATACCGGCGATATTTGGATTGCAAATCACAGAGGCCTGAATCGATTTGATCCTGAAACAAATTATTTTGAAAGTTTCAGACACCAGCCGGATAATCTCCAATCCATTCCATCCGATGTAATACTGAACCTGCACCTGAACAATAAAGGGCTGTGGATTGGTACGTATGGAGGTGGTTTTAGCATCATGGATATCCAGGATCACACTTTCCGGCACTATCGTCAGGAGCCGGACAACCCCAACAGCCTAAGCTCCAACGCGGTGTTTAGTTTGTACGAGGACAGGGACGGGATGGTCTGGATCGCGACAAATGGTGGTGGACTTAACCGCTTTGATCCTGTTAAAGAGCGCTTTACCCGGTACCTTTCAGATCTGGATGATACCAACAGCATCGGCAATAATGATGTGCGAGCTATCTTTGAAGATCGTGATGGCGAACTGTGGATCGGAACCTATTCGGGTGCTTTGACCCGTTTTGAGCGCTCTGAAGAACGGTTTTATCACTATGACATCAATGAAGAGCTGCATTTTCCAAATAATGTCGTACAAACCTTTCTGGAGGATAGCAGCGGACGGTTTTGGCTGGCCAGCCGGGGCGGCGGACTGATCTTGTTTGACCGGGACCGGATGAAGGTGGACAGGGTCTATACCGTTAATGACGGCCTGCCCGGTAACAATGTTCAAAGTATTCTGGAAGACGATCAAGGGATCATATGGCTTACAACCAATAACGGCCTTTCAAGGTTTGACCCGGAAATGGAGATTTTTCAAAACCACGATGAAACCGCGGGTGTTCAAAAAAGTGATTTTTTCTATAACTCGAGCCTGATTGATCATGATGGTTATATCTATTTTGGTGGATATAATGGCTTTAACCGTTTTCATCCCGGGGATATTGAGATTACTCATGAGGATGATCCCATACTGCTGACCGATTTCCAATTGAGTTTTCAATCTGTTCCGGTGGGAGGGGATTCTCCTTTGCCGGGACATATCAGCCGGATCGATTCCTTGTTTTTGCCTCATGATGTGCCTATGATCACTTTCAGGTTCTCCGCGCTCAACTTTAGTGCCACCAAAAATAACCGTTTTGCCTATATGCTGGAGGGTCTGGATTCCGATTGGATCTATTCCGGTTCTCAGCGATTGGCGACATACACCAATTTAAATCCGGGCGAGTACCGGTTTAAGGTCAAAGCTACCAATAATGACGGTGTTTGGTCGGAACATCATGAGGAACTGGCACTTATTATCACACCCCCTTTCTGGCAGGCGGACTGGTTTTTGGCATTGGCGTCTTTATCTGTCGTATCCCTATTATTTGCCGGATATCGCTTGAGAGTTCGTGCTATTAATGCAAGAAACAGAAAGTTGCGGCGAGTGATTGCCGAGAGGACTCGTGAGCTTGAGGAATCCGGGAAGACCAAGGATACCATCATGTCGATTATCGCTCATGACATCAATAATGTGGCGTTTGGCATTATCGGCTTCGTGGAATTGTTACGGGAAAGCGTTGATAATAACAATATGAAGGAAGTGAAAGAGTACACAGGCCGCCTGGAACAAAGCACTTCCCAGTTTCATAATATGCTTAAAAACCTGTTGAATTGGGCCCGTTCACAATCAGGCAAAATCGAAATTGATCCCAAACCTATTCCAATCGCCGAAATGGTGGATGAACACGTTGACAGCGAAAAGCATCGTGCCAGTGGAAAATCGATCACGTTGTACTCTTCGGTGAATACAGATCAGAATCTTATAGTATGTGCCGATCGTAATCTGTTATCAACAGTTCTGCGAAATCTTATCCATAATGCCATAAAATTCACTTATGAAAACGGCCGGATTGAAATAGCCGTAACGGATTATGAGTCATATGTGGAAGTAGCTGTTATTGACGACGGAGTGGGCATAAGTACGGATCAGATGGATCAGATTCAAAACTCTGTAACGGTTACATCCACCAAAGGAACCGGAAGTGAGAAAGGGACCGGATTAGGACTGGCAGTGGTAAAAGACTTTATCCACAAGAATAATGGGGAGTTTACCATAACGTCCGGTGAAGGGAAAGGCAGCCGGTTTGCTTTCACACTTCCCAAATGCGAGGAGAGAAATCAGTCCAATGGTGCCTCAATGCATCCATAAAGATCGAATGGGTCCGCATCGGTAATCCGTACCTTGTAGAATGATCCCGGGTGCAGTGCGGAGGGGGAAAAACCTCCGGCCGCATCGTTTATGATCACTTCGTTGTCGACTTCGGGGGTGTCCCACTCGGTCCGGCCATAAGCGAGACCATCTTCAATCCGGTCTACAAGTACCGGGAGTACGCTATCCACTAACGCCAGATTGTGCTCGTGCGATATCTCCTCCTGGACCCTCATCACTTCCCTGACCCTGCGTTGTTTTTCCTGATCCGATACCGGATCCCCGAGATCCCATGCTATGGTTGCTTCTTCCTGGGAATAGGCGAAGCATCCCAGGCGCTCAAACCGTATGTCACGTATGAAATCCAGCAATTCTTCAAAATGCTTGTTGGTTTCAGCAGGATAACCGGTGATTAGCGATGTTCGCAGCCGGATACCGGGTACTTCCGCTCTTATTTGGTGTAACAACTCCCGCATTCGTTCGCCGCTCATCCCCCGACGCATGGATTTAAGGACTTCGGTACTGGAGTGTTGAACGGGCATGTCCAGATAATTACAGATGTTATTTCGGTCACGAATCACCGGCAATATGTCCATTGGGAATTTGGCAGGATAGGCATACTGCAAGCGAATCCAATCAAAACCAACATCAGACAGACGTTGAAGCAGATCAGCCAATGTGCGCTTTCCATACAGATCCAACCCATACCAGGTCAGATCCTGTCCGATGAGTACCAGTTCGCGGACACCTTTCTCTTTGAGTTTGATTCCCTCTGCTATCAGCTCCTCGGAAGGACGCGAAACGTGTCCCCCGCGCATAATAGGGATGGCGCAAAAAGAACAGGTATGGTCACACCCTTCGGAAATTTTCATATAGGCATAGTGGGAGGGATTGGTGAGCGTGCGTTCCCCCACCAGTTCTTTGCGGTAGCGGCCGCCCAGCTCATGCAATACCTGGGATAGTGAGGTGTGGCTGCTGCCGAAATAGTGATCCACCTCCGGTATCTCCGATTGAAGATCCCTGGAGTAGCGTTCGGACAGGCAACCCATCACGAATAAGCGGTCCAGCTTCCCCTCTTTTTTGAGCGATACCCCTTCAAGAATATGATCAATGGATTCCTGTTTGGCATCTTCTACAAATCCGCATGTGTTGATAACCAGGACATTGGCCTGCTCAATTGCAGAAGCAATTTCAAATTCGTTGGCTTTTGCCTGGGCGATGAATACTTCAGAGTCGACCTGGTTTTTAGAGCAACCTAAGGTATCGACATATATGCGGGGCAGACGGGTTTTCATGTATCGGCTTCTGGTTAGCGGTTACAGCACGGGTCGGGATGATAGCGCAGCGGAGGGTGGCATGATGGTCAGTCCATAGTTGCAAAGCAGGCCTTGAAACCGGTTGCTATCATCGCAATTTTGCAAGCCCTAAAGTAAGAAAAACAATAATTAAAGCCATGTATTGTATGGCAATCATAATACTTCATTTTTTTATACGCCATTCTTTGGGATGATAATTATTCATCCGGTTGCCAATGTTTTTGAGCCATCCCAGGGGTAGCCCCTGATAGGTGGCCAGGTGCCAGCCTTTGGCCGCTTCCTCCGGCACCGGAAGGCTTTCCCGTCTCAGGAAGGCCAGCGCTTGTTCCTTGCTGCATGGGATATTAGGGAAATGGTTCAAATCGATGTGAATATCAAGGGCAGCGGCTGCCGAGGGGCGCAGCTGGTCGCGTATGATGGTTGCCGTTTCGGTTCCGGCATAACGAACCGACAGAGTGGATGCCAAAAGATGAAGAAGATCAAGGTGGGTAGACCGGATACGGTGCAGCCGATCCCGTATTTGGAACCAGGAATAATCCTGATTGATGAACCATCCGGAAGCTTTGGCTGCCATTTTTTTATCCGGGTCCAAGATGGGTTTGGCACGCACGCGCGGACGATAAGGGTGAAAATCGTCGCTTGCCGGCGGTTTCCGTATGAGCGTCAGGAAGAAACCCTCCCCTGAAACGCGATGGGGATAAAAGCCGTATCCTGTCACGGCTCCTCCTGATATTTCGTGTATGGCAGAATCGCCGGATGGAATCGGAATTCGGATGCATTGGCCGCCGGTGAGTTCAAGTAACCAGGCTACATTGTGCTCGTTTTCATCCGGATTGAACGTGCAGGTGGTGTAGATCAGGTATCCCCCCGGTTTGATAGCATTCCACAGGTTTTTAAGAATGGATCGTTGGCGCATGGCGCAATGGCGGGCCGAATCGGGGGTCCATTCCTGACGGGCGGCCGGATTTTTCCGGAACAAGCCCTCTCCGGAACAAGGAGCATCTGCAACAACAAGATCAAAAAACTGGCTCAGCGAGGAAAATTGAGCCGTGTCATTCTGTGTGATAACAATATTTCCGGTACCCCACTTAATGCTGTTTTCCAATAGCGCGGCGAGCCGTGATCGGATAACTTCGTTGGCAATGACCAGTGACTCCGGGTACTGAGCTGCGATTAAGGTGGTCTTGCCACCGGGCGACGCACAAGCGTCAAGTACCAATTGGCTTTGGCTGCGTAATTCCGGAAGGTTTAGAACATACTCCAAAAACATCGAACTGGCTTCCTGAACATAGTAGCCGCCGGCGTGAAAAAGGGGATCCATAGTGAATGAGGGCCGCTCTTGTAAAAAGAGGCCATTCTGTGACCATGGTACAGGCTCCTGGAATGGTGCGGGAAGCAGCGGGTCATCGGCATCGCCACGGAAGGCCCATTTGTGTGGGTGCAGGCGAATGGATGTGTGTGGAGACATTTCAAGAGCCTGAAGAAACTCCGGATACTCACCGGCAAACTGACGATAAATCCGCTCAACAAATGGCTCGGGTAATTTGGGTTTCCGGGAACTAAAGGCTGTCATATGATAGGAAAATCATCGCCGGGTAGTGGATGGACCTGTGGAGTCGGCATCTTTCAGTCCCCATCCGGTACCACCTTCGCGGCCCCGGTCGTAATAGCGAATGGTCGGATAGGCAAAAGATATGTCTTCGTGTTTTGCAAATTCGGTCAGGATATCTTCCCAGATTTGTTGTTCGGTGCCGCGCCGGGTACGTGGATTCGTTAAATAACGTACCGTGAGGGCGATACCATAATCCTTGACATCGGTATAAACAGTAGGAGTGAGGATGCGATAGGTAATCAGATAGGAGCGAGCGGCTCTTCGAAGTTGATGTTTGGCCTCCTCAGAGATGTTGGCCGAATGCCGGTCGGCGATTTTCTGAAGCAGGGTTTTGGCCTTCTTCCAGTTGCTCTCCAGGCTGACCCGCACCGGTAGTTCGTTCCAGATAAATTGAAAATCCGCTGTGTAGTTGGCAATGTTTTCGGTGAAAACCTTATGATTGGGAACATGGATAACCCGGCCGGTACTTTGATCTGCATCTACCCAGTTGCCCATCTCGACTAGGCTGAACTTGAAAATGCGCTGATCAATCACATCTCCGCTGACACCTGCAATTTCTATCCGGTCTCCAATTTCAAATGGTTTACGCCACATGAGAAATATCCAGGCCGCCAGATCTGCAACGGAATCTTTCAATGCAATTACAATACCGGCGGAGAGCAGTCCAAAAAAGGTTGCTACCGATTGAAAACCTTCGAACCAGGTCCGCCCCAGGACCAGTAACGCAATAAATGCCAGTATCCGGGTCAGATATTTGCGCCATTTGTAATGAATCTCCGGATCAATGGAATGGCGGTATACAAATCGTAAAATGATGGCACGTAGCAGCCAGAGAACAAAAATAAAAACAATGGTAAACAGAAGATTCTGCGTGAAACCGTGACTTAAATCGCCTAATTCGGCGATGGTCCTGGTAATTCTATCGACTATCTGGAATTCTTCTTGGGGCATAATCCGTGACCGTTCCGACCGTTACATCTCTTTAGAGTTTTTCGTTTGATTTAAAAAGATTATTGGGTAATTTACGAATCTTACCATGGCAATAGTAGCGACAAAATTATGCTTTATACACTGATAATAATTCTTATTACGATCATAGCGGTACTGATGGTTATCGTTGTCCTCCTGCAAAGCGGGCAAGGGCAAGGTCTCTCCGGTGGAATCGCCGGCGGGGGAGGTGGTATCGGAGGAGGAGGTAGCGCCAATACGATGGGGGCTCGCCGGACGGCAGACTTCCTTTCCAAAGCGACATCTATCCTTGCCACACTGTTTTTGACACTTTGCGTTCTGGCAAATTTCTTTATAGATCGGGAGCAAGTGGACCAAAGTACCATCCAGCAACAGGCTCCGGCAGCTCAAACCGAGGATTTTGGAGCTCCTGCTGAAACTGCTCCGGCCTTGCCTGAACAGCAAGAAGAGGCTCCGGTTCCGGTCGAAGAGGAATAACACCGCAGAAGGCCCTTTTTTATTTCATGTTTGGGCTGATCAGCTCCGGACCGTTGTTCTCGGGATTGTTAACCTTGGAGGGCACTTTGAAAGTGGACATATCCTCAGTAGGATAGGGACGGAGTATTGGTTGCAGGGCTTCAGGTCTGGGATTTACCGGATCCAACCAAAGATTGTAGTCTTCTTCGTTTAAAATAACCGGCATGCGGTCGTGCAGAGGCTGTAGCAGGGTATTGGCTTCTGTTGTCAGAATGGCGAAAGTTTGGGTTTCACTACCGTCATCATCCGTGTACGTGTCAAAAATGGCGGCCAAGCCGAAAAGGTCCTGGTTTAACAGGCGGATGTAAAAAGGTGTTTTTTTCCCGCCACCAAAGTCTTTCCACTCATAAAAACCGTTAGCCGGTATAATACATCTCTGTCTGTGAAACGCTTTACGGAAGGAGGGTTTTTCATTTACGGTTTCACTCCGGGCATTGGTCAACGGCTTCCAATCAGCTGGATTTTTCACAAAAGATGGTATAAAACCCCATTTTAGTGCGGTAATAATGCGTTCCTGTGTCCCACGAATGA
Organism: uncultured Chitinophagales bacterium; assembly: GCA_964388615.1. Lineage (GTDB taxonomy): Bacteria > Bacteroidota > Rhodothermia > Balneolales > Natronogracilivirgulaceae > SLLW01. The sequence continues at coordinate 17,191 of CAYMBG010000015.1, forward strand.
GAACTGCCGGTTTTACCGATCCGGGAGCGATATTATAATCCGGCTCTAAAAGATTTTCCTCGCTGACCGTTACCCCAAAATGGTTTTCAATAGCTTGTTTGTCAGAATAAAGGGCGTATCTTCCGCACATATTTTGGTATAATCTTATTTTCGTGTTTGTTTATTACCGTCTGGTGGTCGTTTTACACAGTTAAAACCAAGCCGGATCACGCTTCAAGATACATGGATTTTAACCAGAAACGCTATTGATATGAAGTTTTTTGAGGTCATTTTCGTTTCACCGGATGGACGCATTCGTGCCGGATGGCGCCTTTTGATGCAGTTGGTTCTTTCGTTGTTGTTCATGATCCCCCTGTATTTACTCGCCTCGCAAGTAGGTGGACGTAATATGCAAATTATCGCCTCGGGGATTGCTATATCGCTTGCTGTTTGGGCCGCCGGATGGATGCTCGACAAGCGTCCTATTTGGGATTATGGCCTTCGCATCAATACCCGCTGGTGGAAAGACTGTTTCACCGGGGTCGTTATGGCTACCCTGGTAATGACACTATTGGTCCTGTTCCAGTGGAAAATGGGATGGCTGGATTTTACCGGTTTTGGATGGAACCGCAGTTCGGAACGTAGCTTTTTGCCGGTATTCGGAGGTTATTTGGTCACAATGGCAGTCGTGGGCTTCTATGAGGAGCTATGGTCACGCGGATACCAACTTACCAATCTAACCGAAGGTTTTTATCATGGCTGGAATCGGAATATGGCCGGGGCCATTGCGATCGCAATTAGCTCAGTGGTCTTCGGAGTACTACACCTCTCCAATCCCAATGCCACGCTCTTTGGTATGGTGGTGATTATACTGGCTGGTGTGATGCTTGCGATCCCCTATGTGGTTACGGGGCAGCTGGGGCTCTCGGTTGGCCTCCATTTTGCCTGGAATTTCATTCAGGGAGGAATTTACGGGTTGCCTGTCAGCGGAATCCCCTTTCGACAGTCTATCATTCAAACACGGATTGACGGACCGGATTTGTGGACGGGAGGAGCCTTTGGTCCCGAAGGTGGAATAGTCGGACTTATCGGAGTGATTGTACTTATTATCTGCTCTGTCTTCTGGTTGTATTACCGTGGCTACTCCATCACCGTATCCAGTGAAATAACCCGGCCTCCGGCACCACGCGACTATTAACTTTTATCTGTTTTTTTTGTATCTTGTTACGATCAGTATAATGATCTGTTATTTTATACCAGGTTTCTATTAAAAATCTATCAACATTTTGTCATTTGAACATTTCAACCTCCATGATGAGGTACAAAACGGATTGAGGGACATGGGGTTTGAAAAGCCCACCCCAATTCAGGAAGCATGTATATCCTTGATTCTGGAAGGCCGTGATATTCTGGCCTCCGCACAAACCGGCACGGGTAAAACCGCGGCCTTTGCCATCCCCGTACTCGAAAAACTCTCTGAAAAGAAAAAACAGAAGAAGGAGGGGATACGGGCTTTGGTCATAACACCGACCCGTGAGTTAGCCGGCCAGGTAGATGAAGCGTTTTTTGCTATCGGATACCATACCGGACTATCGACCGCCAAAGTATACGGAGGGGATGACTGGTCGCGTCAGGAAAAAGCGTTGTCCCGTGGGACCAATATCATTGTGGCTACACCGGGGCGCTTGTTGGATCATATGAAAATCCATGATGTGGATTTCAGTAATCTGGATTTTCTGATTCTTGACGAGGCGGATCGTATGCTGGATATGGGGTTTATCCCCGATATTACACAGATTGTAAGTCAGCTTCCCAAAGAACGCCAGACGTTACTTTTTTCAGCTACACTGCCGCAAAAAATCGTGCAGCTGGCCAAAAAGATGATGAATAATCCCGAGCGGGTGAACATGGCTCCCTCCAATAAAGTCGCCGAAGGGGTTACTCAAAGCATGTACTATGCAGAGGAGCGTGACAAATTGCCGCTTGTACTGCATCTTTTTGAAAAGGAAGAATGGCCATCCGCCATTATCTTTATGTCCACGAAACGAGCGGTTGATAAACTTACCAGAGAACTCAATAAAAAAGGTGCCGACGTCACCAGTATCCATGGTGACCGTTCCCAGGAGGAGCGGGAAATGGCACTTGAGAGTTTTCGCAAGGGTGAGTACCGTATTATTGTTGCAACGGATGTGATGGCACGAGGAATAGATGTGGAGGGAATCTCCCATGTGATCAATTTTTCGGTGCCACATGATGTCGAGGACTATGTCCATCGAATTGGTCGTACCGCTCGTGCCGATGCTACTGGCGATGCGGTGACCCTGGTGTCAGGTCAGGATCGTCGCTACATGGAGAATATCATCCATGGCATGGAAGCAAAAATTGAGAAGAAGGAAGTGCCCGATAGCCTTCGTAAGCAGGATTCATCTGATAGTAAAAACAAAGGTGGCCGATCAGATTCAAAAGGTAAAGGCCGTGAGGCTGGGAAAAAGGGTTCGCAGCCGAAAAAGAAGGGTGAGGATAAAGGCCGCAGTGAAAAGAAGGATGATGCAAAGCCTTCCAGGCCAAAACCTGATAAATCCAAGGCCGAGGAGAAAAAAAGCGACTCGAAAACAGCCCGGGGAGATGATCCAAAAACCGGTGTTGCCGGAAAAGATAAAGATAAGGAGGGCGATAAAAAGTCAGCCGAAGAGAAACCCGATAGCTCTGCAACAGCTGATGCCGGAAAGCAGGAAACTTCTGAACGTCCCAAGAGACGTAGAGGCCGCAAGCGTCCGGGAGGTAATCGCCGATCCGGCAAAGGACATCAGGGGGATCAATCTAAAAAACCAGATGAGCCGCAAAAATCACCAAAAGATGATAGAAGCGATTCTTCGGAACGCAACAAAAAGGGTGGACCCCGTCGAAAAAGCTCTGAAAAAGGGAAAAAGGTTGCTACCGGTAAATCCGGATCATCCGGCTCACAATCAGGAAAAAAGCAGAAACCAACCGGTAAAGAAGCCGATAGAAAGGAATTGTTCGAAAATATTTCCTCTCCCGATATGGAACTTGTAAACAAGTCGGTCGGAAAGAAACGCGGAGTCTGGTCAAAAATCAAAGGCCTGTTAGGCGGTGAATAAATCATAACCGGTTTTCCCTGATCATGAATATTTACGCTGTGATTATATTGGCGGCTCTTCTCGTCAATTACCTGTTGAACCTGATTTCTGATCTCTTAAATCTTCGGGCATTGAACAAACCTATGCCCGGGGAGTTTCAGGATGTATACGATGAGGATCAGTACCGTACATCGCAGCAATACACCAGGGTTCGTACCCGGTTCGGACTGGTATCATCCACCGTGAGCATCTTGATATTACTGGTTTTCTGGTTTGCCGGAGGTTTTAATTGGGTGGACCAGATAGTCCGCGGCCTGGATTATCATACGATAGTGACCGGACTTCTTTTTGTCGGAATTCTGATGCTGGGTCAATCTATTCTTTCGCTTCCCTTTTCGCTTTATTCAACATTTGTGATAGAGGAGCGTTTCGGTTTCAATAAAACAACACCGGCTACTTTTATTGCTGATCTGCTTAAAGGCATGCTCCTCGCCGTATTGCTGGCTGGCCCGCTCCTGGCCGGTGTAATTGCAATTTTTGAGTTTTTGGGAGCCGTAGCCTGGATATACGCATGGGCGGTGGTCATCCTGTTTACGCTGTTTGTACAATTTATTGCGCCAACCTGGATCATGCCGCTCTTTAATAAGTTTATACCGCTTGAGGACGGAGAGCTCAAAAAGGCAATCCTCGATTACGCCGAAAAGGTCTCATTTCCGCTGCGTGGAATCTATAAAATCGACGGCTCGCGCAGGTCCAGCAAATCCAATGCATTTTTCACCGGCTTCGGCAAAAACAAACGGATTGCATTGTTCGATACATTGATAGAAAATCACACTGTACCTGAGCTGGTGGCGGTCCTGGCACATGAAGTTGGCCATTACAAGAAGAAACATATTCCTAAAAACATGGTGCTCGGCTTTTTACACACCGGTTTGATGCTTTTTCTGTTATCGCTTTTCATCCGGGTCCCCGGCTTGCATGAAGCTTTCTTTATGGAGGAGATTTCGGTTTATGCCGGACTGCTATTCTTTGGTTTGCTCTACGCTCCTATAGAAATGGTACTTTCCGTCGTGATGCAAGTTGTTTCCCGAAAGCACGAGTTCGAAGCTGACCGCTTTGCCGCAGAGACAACCGGTGACCCTGAAAGTATGGTTGCCGTATTGAAAAAACTGTCAGCCGACAACCTGTCCAATCTCACGCCTCACCCGTTTCACGTTTTTCTGAACTATTCGCATCCTCCGGTGACCGAGCGCATACGTGCACTGAGAAAGGCCTGAATTCCATTCAGATAGCCGGTAGCGTCTTCCAAATCATCCGCTATCGCCACAACAGGAACATCCGTTATCCGAACAGGAGGTAAACAATGATTACCGAGGCGATAATACCCGCCAGATCAGCAATCAGGCCTGTTTGGACCGCGTACTTGACCCGGCGGATACCCACGGCTCCGAAGTAAACAGCTAAAACGTAGAAGGTCGTTTCTGTCGACCCGAACATCGTGGCAGCCATTTTTACAAAAATGGAGTCTTCTCCGTAAGCGGCGACCATATCTGCCAGCACACCGACGGAACCGCTGCCGGTCAGCGGACGAAATATGGCCATCGGCAATACCTCTACCGGGAATCCGACCCATCCCAACACCGGACCGAGTGCCGTCATAAAAAATTCCATTGCCCCGCTTTCACGAAACATGCCAATGGCAAACAAAATGGCTACCAAATAGGGGATAATCCTAACTCCAATTTGAAATCCTTCTTTGGCGCCATCCACAAATACCTCATAAACCGGCACTTTTTTGATGAGGCCATATAAGGGAATCATTACAATAATCAGGGGCAGGATAAACGCAGCGATAGTTTGCATACATCAGGCCTCATTTTTGTATTCGTCGGGGATGTTCGCCAGATGCGGGTCTTCCGGATGGAACCGCTCATATATTTTGGCTGTGGTGATACCCACGATCAGGGACACAAGGGTAGCAAGGGCCATGCTGACGACCAGCTGGTTGACACCGGTCCCGATTAAAGCCACCAGAGTTGCGGGTGGGAGTAGCTGGACACTGGCGGTGTTGACCGTAAGTAACATGCATTGAGCATTGCTGGCCTTATCTTTGCTGGGATTGATCTTCTGCAGCTCCTCCATAGCTTTGATACCCAGAGGGGTCGCAGCATTGCCCAGGCCAAGCATGTTTGCCGCCATGTTCAAGCTAATGACACCGTGTGCAGGATGCTGCTTTGGGACATTGGGAAACAGGAATCGCAAGAAGGGTTGTACTATACGGACGATCAGATAGACCAGCCCGCTTTTTTCGGCAATCTTCATCAGTCCCAGCCACAGCGCCATCACACCGATCAATCCGATCGCAAGGGTGACCGCAAACTCAGCCATATCGAATGCCGCCGCCGTTATGGCTCGCAATTTTACGTATCTTACCTCCGGAAGGATAATGCCTGCCTGACCGGTTTCGGTATCAAATTCGCTGACTTCGGCCAGCATCTCTTCTCCGGAAGAACGCTCCTGGTTTTCGGCAACCCGCTGCCAGTGTTCGGGCAGTTCATCGCTGACCGGGACGATCACTTCGTAATAGTTTTCTTGTGGACGCCAGGTTGCATCAAAGGTTTTATCCTTATCAGCGATGGAAAATCGTATTTGCTGTCGCTTGTCGGGATCACCGTTTTCGGGAAAGACTACCTCAATCTGATGCACCTCCCCATTGCGATAGGTATCCTGAATCAGATCTTTCGTATCCTGGGTTATAGCAAAAACCAGACTGATAATAATAAGGCCGGACCAGATATAATTTAGCATGGCTCCGAAATTTTAATAGTGTTTCATCAGAAAAAACAAGCAACCTTGCCCAAAAGCAAATGGATATCGCTATTTTGTATGTTAATAAATCGTAGCTGTGTACCTAAAGTATAACAAAATTAGATCATGAGTAAGCAGGAAAAGAAGAATTGGCATCCGGAAACCAGGGCATTGCATGATGGTTGGCATCCGGAGAAAAAGGGCGAACCGCTGGTTCCTTCGTGGGAACCGGCTACGGTGTTTAAACATCCGGAAACCGGCCTCGGCAGCGAAAACTGGAGCTATACCCGACTTGGAAATCCGAATCGTTCGCAGCTTGAAAACACCCTGGCGTCGCTGGAAGGCGGCGAGCAGGCCATTACGTTTGCTTCCGGCATGGCTGCGGTTCAAGCGGTGTTTCATTTGCTTTCCCCCGGCGACCATGTACTGCTGCCGGATGACTTGTATCACGGAGTGCGCAACCTGATCCACGATCAGTATGCACGATGGGGGCTGACTTTCGATTTTGTTGATATGACGACCATCTCGTCGGTTGAGCAGGCGGCCACCCCCCGTACCCGCCTGCTATGGCTGGAGACACCCTCCAACCCCATGCTCCGTATAAGTGATATCGCAGAGCTGACCGCCTTGGCGCGTAGCCGTGGATGGCTTTCTGTTGTTGACAACACCTGGACAACACCGGTTATCCAGCGTCCGCTTGAGCTGGGTGCTGATATTTCCCTTTATTCCACTACCAAATATATCGGGGGTCACAGTGATGCTCTGGGCGGAGCACTTGTAATCGGAAGCCGGAATGAGCGTAGTGAAGGAAGTTTTCCGGAGCAACAAATTGGGGAGAAGGAATCAGAGGATGTTTCTGGGATGGAATCAGAGGATGACATTATTATGGCCAGCCGTTCTTCGTACCGGAATATGATTGCTGAACTGGATTCCAGGCTTCGGTCATGGCAGGTACAGGCCGGCGCCGTACCCTCGCCCTTTGATTGCTGGCTTCTTTTGCGCAGTATCAAGACGCTGTACACCCGTATTCGTGCCCAATCTGCCAATGCACAACTCATCGCCGGGAGGTTGCTTGGGCATTATGCTGTTGAAAAAGTGTACTATCCGGGTTTACAAGGGCATGTGGGAAGGGAAATTGCTTCTCGTCAGACTGATTTACCGGGAGCCATGATCTCTTTTCAGGTAAAAGGCGATGCCAGGGCGGCCTTGAACGTGGTGTCTTCCTCTCAGCTTATTTTACCTGCTACCAGTCTCGGCGGAGTAGAATCAACCTGGGAACATCGAAAAACCAGCGAATACGCTGAGAGTCCGACTCCTGACAACCTGATCCGGCTTTCGGTCGGAATCGAGCATGCAGAGGACATTTGGAAAGATCTGGATCACAGTCTGCGTTCTGCTTTCTAAGTCCTTCAGGTGATGATGGAGGGATCTTATGCAAGTCTGAACGATTTTCAATAATTTAAGGTCATATGTAACGAAACCAATTTTTATATTGATTCGTTATCATGATAAGACATTTAACCTTCGGATAAATACCAAGATGGCACGAACAGAAGTCAGTATGCCCAAGATGGGCGAGTCGATAATGGAAGGAACGGTAGTGGAGTGGTCCAAAAAAATCGGAGACTCCGTGCAACAGGATGAAACCCTTCTGGAGATTGCAACCGACAAAGTGGATTCGGAGGTGCCTTCTCCGGAGACCGGCGTGCTTGTTGAAATTTTGGTAGAGGAAGGTGCTACCGTTGAGGTGGGCACTCCGATCGCTGTTATTGAAACTGATCCTGATGCCGCCTCAAAAGCTGCTGAGAGCACCGGATCGTCCGGAGAGAAGGATGATGATGCTTCGGACTCCACCGCCCGGCAAGCCGGCAGTGGTAACGGAGAAGATACGCCGGGGGATGATTCCCCGAAGGATGAGACAGAATCTGCCGATCTGCAAAGTGACCAAACTTCCTCACAAAACGGCCGGAAAAACACCGACGGTCAGGACACTACGAAGACTCCTCGTCAGGATACACCGGAGACCGAAATGGTATCCAAAGGTGATACCCCTCCGCAAAGAAAAGGATCGGACGGTCGTTTTTACTCTCCTCTGGTCCGTGCCGTTGCGCGGGAGGAGGGGATCTCCCAGGAAGAGTTGGAGTCCATAGCGGGTAGTGGCACCCAGGGCAGGGTAACCAAACAGGATGTGCTGGATTATGTGGCATCAGGCAAGAAAAAAGCCGGACAGGCCGAAGGGGATACGGCTGTGAAAGATGAGGATGCGGCTGTAACCACCGGTGAAAAAGAAGGGCTCAGCAAGCCGGTGGATCATCCCAAAGCGCAATCCGAGATCCACGCCGGAGAAATATCGCCACAGAGGCCGAAAGAAAATGTTGAGATTTTAAAGATGGATCGTATGCGCAAAGTCATTTCCGAGCATATGATTCGTTCCAAACAGGTATCGGCCCATGTCACTACTTTTGCCGAAGCCGATGTGACCCGGTTGGTGCAGTTTCGTGAGAAGAACAAGGAGAAATTCTTCCGGGAACAGGGATATAAACTTACATTTACGCCGTTTTTCATAGAGGCCACTATCCAGGCGATTCGAGAGTTTCCATTGCTGAATAGTTCGGTCGAAGGGGATCAAATATTACTGAAAAGAGATATCAACTATGGAATAGCGGTTGCTCTCGGAGAGGCCGGCAAAGGAGGACTCATTGTTCCGGTTATCAAGAATGCCGGTGAAATGAATATTTTGGGGCTGGCGAAATCCACTCACGAATTGGCTTATAAAGCACGTAAAAAACAGCTTTTGCCGGATGATCTGGCAGGCGGGACTTTTACATTCACCAATTACGGCAGTGTAGGGAATCTGATGGGAACTCCTATCATCAATCAACCTCAGGTGGCTATATTCGGTACCGGAATGATCCAGAAACGACCTGTCGTTTTGGAAGTGGACGGCTCAGACACCATCGCAATACGCCATATGGTGTATCTTAGTATGAGCTATGACCATAGAATCATCGATGGGGCAATGGGAGGTGCATTTGTACAACGGGTTAAGCATCTGCTGGAAAATTTTGATATAAACCGCTCTCTTTGAAATTAGCCCATAAAACAGAGGAGGTCAGGCACATTGTCTCTGACTGGCGTGCCAGGAAACAGAAGGTAGCCTTTGTGCCAACAATGGGAGCACTGCATGAAGGACATTTGTCATTGATTCGGCAGGCAAAGGAGCATGCCGGGCAGGTCGTGGTTTCGGTCTACGTGAATCCTACGCAATTCGGTCCCGGTGAAGATTACGATCAGTACCCGCGCACCCTTTCATCGGATGTTGAAAAGTGCCGGAAAGCAGGCGCTTCCCTGGTTTTTGCCCCGGATAGCGAAGAAATGTATGGAGAGAGGACCGGTAATCCGGAAGATTATATCTCCATTGGGATTTCAAAGATGAACCGTTTTCTGTGCGGTGAAACCCGTAAAGGGCATTTCGAAGGAGTGTTACAAGTTGTGAACAAATTGTTTAATATCGTACAGCCGGATGTGGCTGTTTTCGGACAGAAAGATATTCAACAGTGGTTCATCATCCGGCAAATGACCGAGGAGTTCTGTCACCCTGTGGAAATCCTGATGGGACCTACAAAGCGTGAAGCTGACGGACTTGCCATGAGCAGTCGTAATAAGTATCTGAGTCCGGAAGAACGAAAAGTGGCCCCATCTTTGTTTCAGGCTATACAAAGGATTTCACAAAAACTGACCGACAGGATCCAAAATGCAGATCCGCAGATGAATCATATAATAATGGAACCGGCGATTGTAACGTCCGAGATAGAATGGCTGGGTGAAAATGGTTTTGAGGTTGATTATTTTTCCGTTGTATCAACACCAGATTTGCAGCCCGCTGACGTTATAGAGTTTGGGCGTCTTTATGTGATTGCCGTTGCCGCCAAGTTGGGAAAAACCAGATTGATCGACAATACCCTTTTGAATACCATGAAATGCACATGACCGGGCAGGTGCCTGGACACACAGGCGCATAATTATATATGGTCATGTCATTACATTTGACGATAAAAATACCTTTTTTAAAACGGATGAAACCCGCTGAGCATGATGCTTGAGATGTTTAAATCAAAATTACACCCTCTGACTGTTACGCAGGCTGACCTGTATTATGAGGGAAGCATTACCATAGATCAGGAATTGCTTGATGTTGCCGGCATCCTGACCTATGAAAAAGTGCAGGTGGTTAATATCAACAACGGCTCCCGACTTGATACCTATACGATTCCTGGTGAAAAAGGGAAAAGGGAGGTGTGTATGAACGGGCCGGCGGCACGACTGACCAATGTCGGGGACCGGATCATTGTAATTGCTTATGTCCGTATGAGCAAGGAAGAAGCGCTTGACCACAAGCCACGGGTGGTTCTTATGGATGGGAAGAACAATCCGGTCAAGGTTACCGATGAGTCCGTCGCAGGTTTTCGTTACAAGCCGGAGGAGGAGACCCCCGCTGATGGGTGATCTCCTATGAAACTTGTATAATCCGGGCTGGGCTTTTTCTCCGACCGGTTATTAGATGCTCGTTCAGCCTCCTGCCTGTAAGCTTTTCGAAGTACTCCTGCTGAGATCCCGTTTATGGGGCCTCGATATAGCTTTCCAGCAGTTCAAAAAAGCGGGCAGAAGTCTTCATGCCACGCTCAAAATCATTGAGATGGAAATGCTCATTCGGTGAGTGTATCGAGTTGGAATTGAGTCCGAAACCCATCAAAATGGTGGTTGCGTTTAAGGTTTTGGCGAAATCGGCTACAATGGGAATGGAACCGCCTTCCCGCGCAAACAACGCTTTCTTGCCGTAAACATCTTCAAAAGCGGCCCCTGCTGCCTTTAGGCCGTAAAAATCCAGATCTACCGACACAGGGTGTCCGCCATGGTGTTCTTCAACCTTGATTTCGACACCTGGTGGCTTTATTTCGTGCAGATATTTTTCAATCAGGTGATAGATTTCTTTGGGTTCCTGATCCGGCACGAGCCGGGTGCTGATTTTGGCATTGGCACTGGAGGGAAGTACGGTTTTGGCGCCTTCTCCCTGATAGCCACCCCAGATACCATTCACATCAAGTGAAGGGCGTCCGCTGACGCGTTCCAGTGTCGAGTATCCCTTTTCACCAAACTCGGTTTGGATCTCCAGCTCTTGATTGTATGCCTGCTGGTCAAACGGGAGCTGTGCATATGCTTTTCGTTCCTTTTCGGTAAGTGGATGTACGTTGTCATAAAAGCCGGGTATTTGGATCACTCCGTTTTCATCCTTCAGTTTGCTGACCATTTCACACAGGGCATTAACCGGATTTTGTACGCCTCCGCCGTAAACACCCGAGTGCAAGTCACGATTGGGACCGGTGACCTCGACTTCTACATACATCAGTCCGCGTAGTCCATAGGTGATGGATGGTGTATCCTTGGCAAACATCGCCGTGTCTGAAACCAATACCATGTCACATTGCAACCGCTCCTTATTATTTGCAAGAAAAGGAACCAGGCTTGGTGATCCGATCTCCTCCTCTCCTTCGATGATGAATTTGACATTTGCCGGCAAAGCCGTCCCGGTTTTCAAAAAAGACTCAATAGCTTTAAAGTGGGTAAAAACCTGGCCCTTGTCATCGCTCGCGCCCCGAGCGTAAATCTTGCCATCCCGAACTTTTGGCTCAAACGGAGGCGTCTGCCATTTCTCAAGAGGGTCAGGGGGCTGAACATCATAATGCCCGTATATGAGTATGGTGGGTTTTTCGGGGCCGGCCTCCAGATACTCTCCGTATACAATGGGATGGCCATCAGTCTTTTCAATGGAGACTTTATTCAAGCCGATTTTTGTTAGCTGATCGGCTACGAACTGCGCTGCACTTTGTACATCTTGCTTGTGTTTTGGATCGGCGCTGATGCTTGGAATTCGTAGCAGCTGAAAAAGCTCCTCTTTAAATGTGTCCTGATGCTTATCGAGATAATTTTGAGGTGTATTCATAGTAGGATGTTTATGTTATTACTTGATCATTATTTATAAAATTCGAACCGTATTTTCCGGAACCCAACCGGAAATACCATTTCGCAGGCGAATGTATACCCAATCGGAGATGTTATTGCTTCTTTTGGCATGCAATGTAACGGTATATGCTTCATAAGCAAAATCGGCTGAACCGTTGTCGTTTGCAAGGTAGGTTTCCACAGGAGCCGGGTTTGCGGCCGCGTATGTCAGTTCCGTGTTGATGGATGACATCACAGACGAACGGTCACGAGAAATGTCAGATTGATAGGTGGCAATCCCGGAAGTGCGTTCTTGTATCGCCTGTTCAGAGTGATATATCGGAACCATTGACTCAATGATGACGGCCTGACTGTATCTTTGAGCTATGATATGAATTAGAAGAATTGCGATTAACAAGATGAGTCCGGCAGAGGCGGTAACCCCACCCCCAAAAGCCAGCAAACGATTACGCCGGATCAGCCATCCTCCCAGCAAAATGAGAACTCCGGCATTAATCAGGAACAAACTCCAGAATATCCAGAAACCGCGGTTAATCTCAAAAAGAAACCAATCGATAAAACGGTACCATGGCAAATAGGGGATATACGTTCCGCGGTTCCTCTTTTCACTTTCAATGAACGCTATTCCACGTTCTGCCTGTTGCCTGCTTTCACGGAAATCCCTGCTCTTGTGAAAATAATAGTTCGCTTTGCCAAGTGAGTCGAGATAGGTATAGCTGATGCCCATATTGTAAAAAAGGGAGCCGGCGCTATATCCCAGATCTTCAATTTGGTGGAATACTTGTAAGGCATCCTGGTAGTTTTGTTCTTCCATCTGGAAATTACCCTGATTGAACAATGCCTGGGGTTGGCCGGTGTGGGGTTCGGCATTTTGCAGAGCAACCGATGTCTGAGCCATGAGGCCGCTCGAAAAGTTGTTACAGGTCAGTAACAATAACACAAGCAGGCCGGCTCTCAGAGCAGCAAGAAAATGATTCGTGTCACCACGAAAAGGATGCAAGCAGATTTGCATTCTCATAGCTGCATTTTTAATTGTGAGATGAGGGCATGTGCTTCCGAAATATCCTCTTCGGTATCATGACTGGAAGGGTCCGGTGCATACCGAATAGTGGCGCATTTGTTTAAAAGACGATAAACACGGTCACATAATGGTTGTTCAACATTGCGTTTACGAAGCTCCTGGGTCAACTCCTGCTCCGTAACACCTGCGGCCGGAAGATCAAGCCGATCCGTAATAAAATTGTTGAGAGCCTTGTGAATATTGCTGTAAACACTTTTATGGTTGGGATGCCGGCCGGCCTGTTCAAGCAGACTTAGCGCCTGATCCGGAGCCCGTTCATAGCGCTCGAATCGCTTGTCTCCGGCCAGCTTTTGTTTGTAGCGGAATTGGCGGTATCCCATGACAAAAAGTGCCAAAGGTAAAACAAGAGCAAACCAAAACACCCACGAACTCAGGAAAGAGCTTTGCGAATCCCGGGTCCATGTCACCGAACCACGGGCCGGGGTAAGCCGGAAATCATCCCTTTGTGCCATAGTGACACGGGCATTGGGGTCCCTTGCAATTTCGAGCGTCAATTCAGGTAATGTGTGCGCCTCGTATCGCCGAAGCGCGTCGTTATAGGTATGTACCGTTGTTTCGGGTATCGTGAATGTTCCGGTGTTGCGGGCAATCAGTACATCTCTGAATTGTTTTGTGCCGGCCATTCGTGGAGCTTCCATATTGCGATCAACAGTTTCTCGCGGACGGTGTGTATCAAATGCGGGAGGATATTCATAAGAGGGACGGGTGATCAGTCCAAGGTTGCCGGAGCCCTGGATTTCAGTGATGACATCAACAGCTTCTCCCAGTTTGATGCGATCCTGACTCAATGATCGTTCAATAGTAAATTGTCCCAATGCGCTGATATGTTGTCCGTCCGAAGGGGGGAGTGGCGGACTGTGAACCTGCAGTGTGCGGGGCGACGATTCGACATTGACTTCTCTGCGGCGTCCGTATCCATCGAACAACGAACTTGACTCCCGGCTGCTTTGACGTATCGATGCCCTTATGGCATATGAGGGAATAGAGAGTTCTCCAGTGCGGGTGGGAAATAAAGCGTACCTGGCTATCACCGCTCTTCGATACGATTGGCCTTGCAATACCACTGATTCGGCCCGACGGGTCTGACTCTCATTCAGATCTTCGCGCCAAAAGCCTTCGGTCTGCCAACTCCGTAAAACGTGAAAGCTGTTTACATCGATGTTGTTGCGAAAATAAAGGACCATCTCTGCAACAATCTGTTGACCCCTGACCGGTTGCTCTTCATCGATTTCCAGTTCCAGAAATATCGAAGGTTGTTGTGTAACTCTTTGACGGGGTTGCCTTGCCTCTCCGTCCTCAGGAGTTTGAATCACAATCGTGACAGGGCGTGTGGCATGTTCCTCGCCGTCAACATTCAAATAGACTTCCGGGATGTGATATGCACCGGAGTCGGTGGCCTGAATGGTATAACTGTAGCGGTAAGTCATTTGCGCTACCCCGTTAACCAGGGAATAACTGGTCGTTGTTTGTGGAACCGTGGACACGAAGCGCATGCCATCAAGTTCCGGGAGTTCCGGACGCGATACATTCCGCGGTTCACGACTTTGCAGTTCAATGTGCAGAGTGAATCGCTCTCCTAACATAACATGGGTTGATGAAACCGAAGCAGTAGCCCGGGCATCACTGGCAGCCGCTGATTGACCGTAAAAAAGTGCGGACAGGATTGTTATTGTAAGAGATAGTGAGAGCAGAACAATCCGTAACCTGACAGGGAAGACTATGAAATCACCAATCTTTTTCATGCGGGTCAACCGGGTCAAATTGGCGTTTTTTAAAGTCTTTTATCAAATCCTTCTCAATTTGTTCCAAGGCGTTCATAATCTCCTCGGCATGCTCCAGCTGTTCGCTGCTTATATCGGAGAGATCGCCCTGGCGCTGCTCCTCTGCCTCTGGTGGTTCATCCACAGGAGTTTGCTGTTGACGTGTTTCCTCGTCCTGGTCAGATGACTGGTCATCGGATGGCGGAGGTGACTGACCGGATTCGGGTTCCGGCTGTTGTTGCTGCTCTTCGTCCTGTTGATCCTCGTCAGGTGGCGTTTGCTGCTGTCTGCGCTTGAGAAGCTCATAATTATATTTGGCATCTTCATCGTCCGGCTGGTATTCAATGGCATGCCGGAAATGGCGAAGTGCTTCTTCGGTATCCTCCATCTCCTCATGGAGCACTCCCAAATTATATTCTGCCGGAGCACGCTCCGGTGGCGCGGGTGTTACTTCGCGGTACCGGTTGAACGTTTCGATGGAGGCTTCGGTCTTTCCCTGTTGCGCCA
>CAYMBG010000015.1:32544-36416 GCA_964388615.1 uncultured Chitinophagales bacterium
GCTACAGCCATGGTTTCATCATCCATCTTCATGTTGTTAAACACGTTGCTGATGTCGTCAATATCCTCGAGATAGTTCATCAGTTTGAAATTGCTGAGTGCTGCAGTCTCATCGAGCTTGACTTCGGTGGCGGGAATCCTTTGCAAGTCAGCATTTTTTATGCTGTACCCGGTGTTTTCCAGATGTGATCGGACAGCTGCAAGGTCTTCCCGCTTTGTGGAAACTTCCAGTATATCCGGATCCTCATCATTGATCTCCTCGGCACCCGCGTCAATGGCTTCAAGCATCAGCTCCTCTTTGTCCACTCCGTCTGCAGGAACCGATATGATGCCTTTTTGCTCAAATAGATAGGCGACCGAGCCATTGTTACCCATATTACCGCCAAATCTTGTAAAGGCATGTCTGACATCACCCACAGTTCGGGTAGGATTGTCGGTTGTCGCCTCAATAAAATAAGCTACTCCGCCGGGACCGTATCCCTCATATACAACTTCTTCGAAACTCTGGCCGCTACCAAGCTCCCCGGTACCTTTTTTTATAGCCCTTTCAATGTTTTCTTTGGGCATGTTGTTGGATTTGGCGTTGGCAATAGCGAGACTGAGACGCGGATTGCCTGTTGGATCTCCGCCGCCATCACGGGCCGCAATGGTAAGCTCCCGGATGATCCGGCTGAAAATTTTCGACCGGGCGGCATCGGCTCCCGCCTTTTTGTGCTTGATATTTGCCCATTTTGAATGTCCTGCCATAAAAAAGTTGAGTGCTTTGTATGTGCTGGTTTTCTGTAAAAAGCGAAGGATGATAATATGTTAAATATACGACGATATCGCCCTATACATCCAGAGATATGTTTTCATATTTAAAAACGTTTTCATAGAAAGATAAATATGTGGATTCGAAAAAACGTGTGTTCTTGTATTTGGCATCTGTGAAGCGCTTGTATCATCGGATTCCTTATTGAAAAACGGCATAGAAAAACGATGCGATAAAAAATACTGTTACTATGCCAGTTACAATTACAATTGAAACAGCATCGGTAAATAAATTGCCGGCAAATGCGTACCTTTTCCTGAGAAAAACCGGGAACCCTGAAAATAATATGTTATGAATATAGGAATTGTGCTCTACCCTACGTATGGCGGCAGTGGCGTTGTTGCAACGGAACTGGGAAAAGGGCTGGCGTCACGAGGTCATAATGTGCATTTCATAAGTTATGCACGTCCCATGCGGTTGGATGGATTTGATGAAAATATCTCTTTTCACGAAGTCTCTTTTTCGGCTTATCCTCTGTTTGAATACCCTCCCTATGACCTTGCACTGGCGAGTCATCTTGTGGATATCATCAAGTACCAAAAACTGGATCTGCTGCATGTTCACTATGCGATTCCGCATGCCACGTCAGCCTACCTGGCCAAACAGATACTGGGGGAGGTCGGCCAGAAGATTCCGGTAGTTACCACTTTGCACGGTACCGATATAACTATTGTAGGGAGCGACCCGAGCTATACGCCGGTAGTGACATTTTCTATCAACAAAAGCGATGGGGTAACCGCTGTTTCCGATTATCTGCGTGATGAGACCTACAGGCGTTTCGACATTGAAAAAGAAATAAAAGTTATTCCCAATTTTATTGACCTTCAACGATTTCGAAAAAGCGAACAAAGTCATTTCAAAAAAGCTTTGTGTCCGAACGGAGAGAAGGTGATGGTTCATGTCAGTAATTTCAGGGAGGTGAAACGTGTAAGCGATACCGTTGAAATTTTTCACCATGTTTTACAAAGCGGGGTAGAAGCGCATTTGTTGCTGGTAGGGGATGGACCTGATCGTCAGAAAGTAGAAAACCGTTGTCGCGAACTGAATATCTGCGGAAAAGTTCGTTTTCTCGGAAAACAGGAAAAAATTGAGGATATACTATCTATTGCCGATCTGTTTTTGATTCCTTCCGGATCGGAGACCTTTGGTCTTGCTGCCCTGGAGGCGATGAGCTGCAGCGTGCCGGTTATCAGCTCCAACATTGGTGGATTGCCGGAACTTAATATTCACGGTGAGACCGGTTATCTGTGTGATCTGGGAGATACGGAGTCAATGGGACAATACGCCGTATCGATTCTTGGAGATGATGAACTTCAGCAAAAACTCGCCGATAATGCCAGAAAAAGGGCGGAAGTTTTTGAACAGTCCAAAGTAATCGACGTTTATGAGCATTTCTATGAGCAGGTAATGCAGGGAATGGAAAAAACTGCCGCGTCCGAAAAATAGCGGACTTGAGCCCCTAAGCTCCGATTGCTCTGGTTACCTCTTCTGCAGCTTCCTTAAGCAAGACTGCGGAAATGACATTCAAACCGCTCTGGTCAATCAGTGCTTTGCCTTCCTCGGCGTTGGTTCCCTGCAGGCGGACGATAATCGGTATATTTTTTAATTTATTTGCGATTTCCGGGTCTTTCACGGCTTCAATGATGCCGTTGGCCACCCGGTCACATCTGACAATCCCTCCAAAAATATTGATCAATATCGCTTCTACATTGGGGTCTTTTAGTATGATCCGAAAGCCGTTCCGTACCGTATCCACGTTGGCGCCTCCTCCCACATCCAAAAAATTTGCAGGTTCACCACCAGCAAGCTTGATGATATCCATAGTCGCCATCGCCAGGCCGGCTCCATTAACCATGCATCCAACGTTACCGTCCAGTTTGATGTAATTCAAGTTAGAGGCACCGGCTTCCAGTTCCAGGGGATCCTCCTCAGATTCATCGCGCAGTTCAGCGATTTCGGACTGGCGGTATAGCGCATTGTCATCAAAGTTCATTTTCGCATCCAATGCCATTACCTCGCCGTCGCCGGTTAATGCCAGCGGATTAATCTCAATCAAGGAGGCGTCGGTCGCCTCGAAAGCCTTATACAGTGCGGAAATAAATGCAACTGCTTTCTTGAAAGAGTCACCATGGAGTCCGAGTGCGAATGCCAGTCGCCGCGCTTGATTGGGTTGAAGCGGAAAGCCGGGTTCCACCCATTCCTTTACAATTTTATCCGGAGTTTCTGCGGCTACTTTTTCGATTTCAACGCCTCCCTCGGTGGAGACCATGATCACGTTTTGATCCCGGGTCCGGTCCATGGTCACACCCACATAGTACTCTTTTGCGATATCAATGCCTTCCGTGACGTAGAGCCGCTCAATGTTCTTGCCGGCCTCGCCGGTCTGGATGGTTACCAGGGTATCACCAAACAGGGAATCGGCGGCTTCCTTCACCTCATCCACACTTCTGGCTAATATCACTCCGTTTGCACCGGAGGATTTCGTTTTCCCCTTTCCCCGGCCACCTGCATGGATTTGTGCCTTTACAACAAAGAGTGTCGCACCTTTTTTCTGAAGCTTTTCGGCTGCTTTAACAGCTTCCCCGGTATTAAAAGCGGATATCCCTTCCGGAACGTTGACTTGGTAGGCATCTAATATTTCTTTGGCCTGATATTCGTGGATGTTCATGGATAATGTTGGTTTGTTATGGTAAAAATCTGTATTGCTCCGGAAGATAAACAGGGTTGGTTTAAATTTACAAAGTTTACGCATAGATACCATGAATGAATGTGATTTGCCATAAGCAGTTGTAAGTCAGTCTTTTTTTTAGTTCCTTTTCAGGAAAGAGCTTGTTTTAAATAGAGAAAGCCTCCGTGTACGGATTTTCATATGGGCAGGATAAATCTGATCACGGGGCCCGATGAAGTGTATAAACATGAGGGATAAGCGAGCCGCTACTGCGTGGTGATGTCAGGCGCTGTACAGGCACTAATTTCAAATGAAAGAATACTACAAATACCACCCGCTTCGACTGAATCCACTGAATATTACCATCCTCTACCTGTTGCTTGGTTTCATATGG
>CAYMBG010000016.1:0-7288 GCA_964388615.1 uncultured Chitinophagales bacterium
ATTGAAATTGTGGAATGGTTTCATGAAAATAGCGGGATGATAAAGCGCTCCATTCTGTGGAGTTCTCCGGGTAATAAACCATTCCAAGATCGGTGAGAGCAATACTGAATCTCCATGATTTACGAAGGGGTTCATCAATGTAAGGTGACAATGACAGGTCGCCACCAATGGGGATGACGTATGTCAAACCGGCGTCCAAACCGATGCCCAGTCCATTTAATTTCAGGTTGGAATTTGGGGAAAAAGAGTTCTGAAAAGCATTAGCAGGATCTTTGTGGGTGATCGATTCGGCATAGAAATCTCTGAAGTCACCTGATGCGCTGACCTCCAACTGTTTATCGCTTTGCCAGTCGCCATAAGGATTGCTGTAATCGGCGTGGTAGGTGAATTTCGAGTGCATGCCTCCGGCAATGATTTTCGGAGCGATGCCTACGAATAATCTGCTAAGTCCTGCCTGCCATCGGTTGAACATGGTCGCTTCCCTGGCAAGGTTGTAGGATAGTTCATGAAGAACAAGATACTGTTCGTTCAAAAACCGGGTTAATGTTTCATTATTTTCGCTGGATTCCGGTAATGGTCTAAACCACCCACGGTTGATTTCATAGGAAGATGTACCGCGTGAGCGAATGGCTAACGATCGTGCTGAATTTTCTTTTTGCCAGCTGATCACCACCGGGGTTAGATCGTATTTTCTGGAGTGGTAAAACGTTTGTTGATTATCGAACATCCTGTCTATGTCACCCGGGGTGATTTCCCGGAGTGAAGGTAGCTGATCGGGAATAAATGTTTCTTCGGTACGGTCTAGCAAATCTTTAAATTCGTTGAACGCGAAACCGTCACTGTCATGAATGCCACCCAAGCCGAGACTAATACTCATTTTCCTGTCATGTGTTCGAATCATCAAATTCGCCGGATTGTAAAAATGGGAGGATGGGCCAGAAATGTAAGCACCGCCACCACCCAGCGCCATTATTTCGGGCGAGGATAGCTGTTGGCCCATCAGCGGACTTGCATACACAACAGTCCAGCAAAGAAGGCAAAACAGGTATGGGAGGAGCTTGTGCATTCGTAATATGTTGAGAAACAGGATATAAAAAATACTGATCTGTTATGCCACCTTTGGATCCGAAATCAATGGGTGGTCATTAATGGTAAAACAGGAAAAGACTTGGATTGGGAAGGATCGGAATAATAACTTGTAAACCGTAAAATCGATAAAAGGTAAGACTATCTGATTTTTTAACCAATGCCGTATTATTTTTGTAGCTTATGATACTGTGAGTATGAAAAGGGGAAAATTGTTTTGCTAAAAGCTGGTAATCAGACTTTTCACATAAAACGAGACAGAAACGGATTATGGTACTTGCATTCAAATAATACCCTGGAACTTTGAACTTGTAAAATATACGCTCTATGCAAAGGCAAGGATTAACCATTGCTAACTACAAAAATATCCGCGTCGGACTCGACTACAGCTGGTTTATCATTTTTTTTCTTGTGGTCTACATGTTAGCCGTTTACTATTTCCCCGAAAATTACGAGGGAGTTTCCGTTTGGGAGTCCTGGATACTCAGTTTGTTGGCAGCGTTACTTTTTTTTCTGTCAATCCTGCTTCATGAATTTGGACATGCGCTGGTGGCAAGACAGCGGGGAGTAGAAATTTCCGAGATTGTTCTGTTTATTTTTGGCGGGTTGGCCAAAATGAAAAAAGAGCCGGAACGTGCAAGGGATGAATTTGCAATTGCGGGTGCCGGTCCGATGTGTAGTCTGGGTCTGGGACTTCTGTTTTTTTTGTTAGCTTTTCTTTCCAAACCGGTTACATCGGAGGGCCTTCACGGTGTGTTCTGGTATGCCGGGTATATCAATATCCTTTTGGCGATCTTTAATATGGTTCCAGGATTTCCATTGGACGGGGGGCGGATGCTTCGTGCGGCTATCTGGCACTACACAGGGAATTTGCGAAAGTCAACACGTGTTGTGAGTGCCCTGGGTCATGTTTTCGCTTTTTTCCTGATGTTCACTGGTATATTGATGATGTTTGGTGGACAGTTTTTCGTTGCTGTGTTCTGGATACTACTTGGGGTTTTTTTACTTCAATCGGCCAAAAGCGGATATTACATGGTAGCGATGCGCGAGGGATTGTCGGGGATTCCTGTGAGAAAGATAATGACCACGGATCCCTCTACGGTGCATCCGGATGTATCATTGCGAAATCTCGTAAACGAGTATTTCTTTAAAAACAAGTTTTCAAGTTTTCCGGTGGTTCATCAAGGTGATTTTGAGGGAATGATAAGTATCAATCAGGTAAAGAACGTAGATCATAACCAATGGGAGATGAAGCGGGTGAAGGATATTATGACTCCTTCGGAAGATATGGTGGTGGTTACGCCCCGAACCGATGCCTATGACGCATTGATGAAAATGATCGACTCACAGATGGGGCGTCTGCCGGTGATGGATGAAGAAAAACTGGTCGGCATTGTTTCGCGCAAGGATATCATGCAATTTGTAGAGTTTCGGGAAACCTTGAACACATAGCATTGTGGTGGTTCAACAGGGATGTTGACCAGGTACGCGGAAAAGTTGTAAATGCAACGCAAGCGGTGTCCAAAGATTTGAAGGCGCGGTTTAGATTAGCCGACAAATGTTAGTTTTGCATATTTCAAGAGTAATTTTTTCTGACCTGCTTTCTTGAAAAACACCGTTACTTTGGCCTGGTCACCATTGCCTTCGCATTGCAGAATTTTACCGTAACCGAATTTCGGATGGTTCACTGTCATGCCGGGACGCCAGCTTGCCGGTTGATCCGGCATATCGTACTCGATTTTGGTATCCGGTGTAGAGTGCTGTTCGGGGGGGAGCTTAGCCGGTTCATGATATTCCGGCTCGTTATCATAACTGATAAATGTTGACCCGCTGTTTTGGCGTCCGCTATGACTTCCCGATTGTCTGATTGTCGCACCGGTTTCGGTTCGTACAACCGAGGGATCCACTTCATCAAGGAAACGGGAACGACGCATCTCAACTTGTTCTCCAAACCGGTATCGGTTTTTGGCATAACTGAAGTACAGGTGTTTCTCTGCCCGGGTAATAGCTACATAAAACAGGCGGCGTTCCTCCTCAATATCCACGTCCTCACCAACTCTTCCCCCGATAGGAAACAACTCTTCCTCCAGGCCGGTAATGAAAACAATTGGAAACTCAAGCCCCTTGGAGCCGTGAACTGTCATCAGGGTGACTTGCGGCTCGTCATGATCATGTGCATCGAGGTCAGTTACCAGGCTGATTTCTTGCAGAAACGTACTCAGAGAGGGATTCTTGCTGCTTTGTTCAAAATAGGAGATGGCATTGATCAGTTCCATCACGTTCTGCCGTCGCATCAGTGAATCATGAGAATGCTCTTCGATGAATTGTTTGACATAACCTGTTTTTTCAATCAGGTAACGAACGGTCTCGGTCAGACCAAGTTCACTGAGTTTAAGGTTCGATTCTGTTAATATGTCGACAAATTCCCGTATTCTGGGTATTGCCGGTTTGTAAATACCGGTGGATTCCACTTTCCGGATTATTTGCCACAGTGATTGGTTGTTTTCCGCAGCCAGTTGATTGAGTATGGCGATTGTCTTGTCCCCAACGCCACGTGCGGGTTCATTGATTATCCGAAGCAGTGATTCGTTGTCATCCGGATTAACCAGCAGACGCAGGTAGGCCGTCACATCCTTGATCTCTTTGCGTTGGTAGAAGGAGATTCCGCCAACCAGTTGATATGGAATGCCTTTACGCCGAAAAGCATCCTCAAGTACACGGCTCTGGTAGTTCGTCCGGTAGAGGATTGCGAAGTCGCCGAAGGTCAGATGGTTGCGCATTTTCAGCATCTCAATGGTACGAACCACACGGTTGGCTTCGTCACGTTCATCGAAATTTTCGATGGAAGTGATTATCTCGCCCCGGTTGTTGTTGGTCCACAACGTTTTTTCAAGCCGGGATGTGTTTTTTTTAATTATCGAATCGGCACATTGTAATATGGCTTTCGTCGAACGGTAGTTTTGTTCCAGCGGAATTTGTGTAGCTCCCGGGTAATCCTTTTTGAAATCGAGGATGTTATTGATATCTGCTCCGCGAAACGAATAAATACTTTGAGCATCGTCACCGACAACACAGATATTTTGATGCGCCGCGGCAAGTAATTTGGTCGCCCGGTATTGAGCATGATTGGTGTCTTGATATTCGTCGATCAGGATATAACGGAAATGGTCTTGATATTTCAGCAGAATATCGGGGTGTTTTTCAAATAGTTCGATCGGCTTGATCAGCAGGTCGTCAAAATCCATTGCGTTATTGTTCCGGCATCGTTCTACATATCTCGAATAGACCTGTGCGGCAATATCCTCCATTGAGCTTTGAACAAACTTATCCCGAAATTGCTCGGGTGTCACCATCTGATTTTTAGCGCCACTAATGATAAATCGAACAGCCTGGGGTTTTACTTCGCGCGTATTAAAGCCAAGCTCCTGGAGGATTGCTTTGATGATGCGGTCGCTGTCCACACTGTCATAGATGGTGAAATCGCGGGTGTAGCCCAGGGTTTCGGCTTCCATTCGCAGTATTCGGGAGAAGATGGAGTGAAAGGTACCCATCCAGAGCCGGTTGGCTTGTTCACCAATCAAATCCGCAATTCGCTTCTGCATCTCCCTTGCCGCCTTGTTGGTAAATGTAAGGGCCAGTATTTGGTTGGGCCATGCCTTTTTTTGATACAGCAGGTTGGCAATTCGATAGGTTAGTACGCGGGTCTTTCCGCTTCCGGCCCCGGCAATGATCAGCAGGGGTCCGTCGGTGTGCAGGACCGCCTCTTTTTGGCGTTCATTTACGTTTTCAAGAAAAGGGGGGACAGCGGGATGTGGCTGCTGTTGATCATCATTCTCTAAAACAAAAGTGGGCATAATTGAAAAGCAAAGACGGGTCAGTCATGTGAGAATTTGTAGCGGCACTGAAAAAATATAACCGCTGAGTCGGGTCCGTGCAGGAATTCTTACATTTCTTTCATATATCAATGAAAGAATAACGGCATCATAATGTTAGACTTTGTCAGGTAACAAAAAAAATCACTCCAGGTCAGCCAAAGTTGTTTGCATTTTTTCCAGGTTTATTCGTGCGTCTTTCTGCTTCTTCCATTCATTTTTAACAACTTGTTCCGGGGCATTGTCTACAAACTTTTCGTTGGCAAGTTTTTTATCCACGGAAGCCAAAAACGATTCAAGGCGGGATATCTCTTTTTGGATTCGTTTTTTCTCTTTATCGAAGTCAATGAGGCCGGAAAGCGGTACAAAAAGCTGGTGTCCGTTTACAACGTCAGAGGCACTTGCTTTTGGCCTTTCTGCGTCTGTATCGATTACAAGTTTGCCGATTTTGAGCATTTTTTCAAAAACCGGTTTTTGCTCCTGCAGTTGTTTTTCGATGATTTTATCAGCGGGTTTCAGAATTACGGTGATATCCAGGTTATCGGGCACGCTCATTTCTGCTCTGATATTACGAACGGAGGAGATCATCTGTTGAATGGTGCCAAACAGCTGCTCGGTTTCAGGCTCCATGAATGCAGGCTGAGCAGTGGGCCATTCGCTTCGGATCAAAGCCTGTTCCTCGCTGCGATCACGCAATCGTTGCCATATCTCTTCAGTTATAAAGGGCATGAAGGGGTGAAGCAGTTTGAGTTGAAGTTCAAACAAAATGACTGCGCGTTCCGCAGTCTGATGTGACATCTTTTCGCCGAACTCCGGCTTAATAAGTTCCAGATACCAGTCACAGAAATCATCCCATACCAGAGAGTAGATTTTCAGCAGGGCTTCATTAAGCCGATAGCGGGAGAGATCTTTTTCAACGGCCTCAATAGTGTGTTGGACACGGGAGATCATCCAGTGGTCATGGAGTTCCAGGTTGGCCGGATGGTTTTCAAGGCTCTCTGTACGATTGGTCTGTTTTGCAGTTCCGGAGGCGGCATTCTTGTGGTTCCCGGGCCATTGTTCGGCGAATGAATCATATTCCGAAGTATGCAAATTAAGGAACCGGAAAGCGTTCCAGAGTTTGTTCGCAAAATTCCGGCCCATTTCAAACTTGCTCGGATCCAGTTTGATGTCCTGGCCCTGGGCACAGAGGATAATCAAGCAATAGCGTACAGCATCGGCACCATACTGGTCGATCATCTCCAGTGGGTCAATGCCATTGTTCAGACTCTTACTCATTTTACGGCCTTGTTTATCTTTGACAATGCCGGTCATGAATATATCATGAAAGGGGGCTTTCCCGGTGAAATGAATCCCACCCATCAGCATGCGGCTAACCCAGAAAAAGAGAATATCATAGCCGGAAACAAGCAGCGAGGTGGGGTAAAAAGTTCTAAAGTCATTGGTGTCCTCCGGCCACCCGAGAGTAGAAAACGGCCAAAGCCAGGAAGAGAACCAGGTGTCGAGAACATCGGGATCCTGCACCATACCCTCTTCGGGTTGGTGGATACTAACTACATAATCACGGTTCGGGTCAATAGAACCATCTTCGCGCGTATGATACCAGACCGGAATTCGGTGTCCCCACCAGAGTTGGCGGGAGATGACCCAGTCACGGATCTCCTCCATCCACCGGAAAAATTCGTTTTCCCAACGGGATGGATAAAAGCTGAATTCCTCATTGCGACAGGATGTCATTGCCTTTTCGGCCAGAGGTTTCATACGGACAAACCACTGGTCGGACAGCAACGGCTCGATATCCGCTTTACTCCGACTGGAGATGCCTACTTGATTCACGTAGTCTTCCACTTTGACGAGCAGGCCCATTTCATCGATATCTTTGATAATCTGTTCGCGGGCATCGAATCGGTTCATGCCGAGATATTTACCTGAATCCGCATTCAGGGTGGCATCTTTATTGATGATATTGATGGTGGGAAGGTTATGACGTTGCCCGATTTCGAAATCGTTTTCATCATGAGCAGGAGTCACTTTAAGTGCTCCGGAGCCGTAATCCATTTTAACATAATCATCGGCAATCACAGGCACTTTACGTCCGGTTGTTGGTACATAGACATAACCACCGATCAGTTTTTTATAGCGCTTGTCATCCGGGTGTACACTGACAGCGGTGTCGGCGGGGATGGTTTCCGGGCGGGTGGTGGCAATAGTGATCTGTGTAATACCAGCGTGGTTGGCCGTATCCTCATCCACAGGGTAGGCGATGTGCCACATGTGTCCCTTTCGCTCGACATGCTCGACCTCCTCATCCGATATGGCGGTCATATCTA
>CAYMBG010000016.1:7388-35849 GCA_964388615.1 uncultured Chitinophagales bacterium
TGTCCCTTTCGCTCGACATGCTCGACCTCCTCATCCGATATGGCGGTCATATCTATCGGGCACCAGTTTACAAGATAGTTGCCTTTGTAAATCAGTCCATCCTTATGAAGACGGATGAAGGTTTCCTGCACCGCTTTGGAAAGGCCTTCGTCCATAGTGAAACGTTCCCGGCTCCAATCGCAGCTCACCCCCAATTTGCTGTACTGCCGGGTAATGATTTCGCCGTACTTTTTTTTCCATTCCCAAACCTTCTCCACGAATGCCTGTCGCCCGATGTCGTGGCGGTTTTTCTTTTCGGTTTTTTTCAGATCCCGCTCCACTACGTTTTGGGTGGCAATACCCGCATGATCGGTTCCGGGCAGCCATAATGCCTCGTATCCCTGCATACGTTTCAAACGTGTGATCGCATCCTGAACCGCGCCTTGCAAAGCATGTCCCATATGCAGGGCGCCGGTAACGTTAGGAGGCGGCATCATGATGGTGAATGGTTCCTTCCCGGAATCCGCATTTGCTTCAAACATGCGTTTTTCCATCCAGTAATCATACCAGCGGTCCTCGATGGCTTTGGGATCGTATTGCTTGGGTACTTCTTTCGCCTTGATACTATCGGTGGACATAATACTTGTGTAAGCTAAATCAGTTATTGATATTTAAATCTTTCTGCGCATCAAGACACCAAAGTGTCCGTCGCAATGGTGAATGTGGGGAAGGGTCTGGTAGGATTTCAGGTCTTCGGCAAGGACTTCCTCCGGGAGATAATCATCAAGTTCCTCCAGCTCAAAATTGTCATAAGTGTTGAGGAAATGATTTATACGTTCCATGTTTTCTTCAGGCTCAATAGAGCAGGTGGTATAGACAAGGCGTCCGCCACGCTTGACCATATTAGCGGCCGCGTCAAGGAGTTCGTCCTGCTGTTGTGAGAACTTTTCGAGATCCGTTTCGGAGCGTCTCCACCTGAGGTCAGCACGTTTGGCCATAACCCCGGTACCGGAGCAGGGGGCATCCAATAGCACCGCATCCACAAGTTTGAAGCGTTCCTCTATGATATCGGCCCGTTGTACTTTGACAATTTCGGCACCGTAGTTGGTCACATTTTCAGCAATGGAGCCAATTCGATCAGCCGCAATATCGACAGCCAGTATACTTCCCTGGTTACCCATCAGGTCGCACATGGCGATGGTTTTGGTGCCGGGTGCGGCACACAGGTCGTAAACCTGTTCACCCGGCTGGGGGTCGAGGACAATGGGTGCAAAGCCGGCGGCAATGTCCTGAACCTGACAGAACCCTTTTTGATACCAGCCTTTGGATAAAATGTTTTGAAGGCTTTCAATCTTGTAATAGCTGGGAAGCCAATCACTCTCTTCAAATGAAATATTTGCTTTTTCCAACCTGAGTTTGAAGTTCTGGTCATTTGTTTTTAATCCATTCATTCTCAGGTAATAGGAGGGGTGCTGATTATTGTATTGCATCAGCTGAAATGCTTCACGTTCACCAAACCGTTGGACCCAGCGTTTTACCAGCCATTCCGGGTGAGAAAAAGTAGTGGCAATCAGCTTGTTGCGATCCTGGAAATCGGGTTTTGCCAGGTTGGGCATTTCACGTTGTACCCGTCTGAGAATGGCGTTGATCAGATCTCCGCTTCGAGAACCTGCCAGTTTTTTGGCCAGTTCAACGGCTTCATTGATGGCAGCATAATCCGGGGTGCCATCCATGAACAGCAGATCATAAAGCCCGACTCTGAGTATATTTTTGAATCGGGGGTTCATCTCGTCAACACCTACAGCACTGTAGCGGGATATCAGAAAGTCCAGGTAGCTTTTTTTTCGTAGAATACCGTTAACATACTCATTACCCTGTTGCCTGTCCTGGCCACTAAGGCTGTTCAGTATGGCGGGATCGGTACGATGATTTTCCTCAAAATAGGTTAATGCATTAACGCTTATTTGGCGTGCTGTTGGGGTCTGTTCCAAAGTTGATTATTCACGTTTTCAGGTTATAGTTCATAATCTCCCAAAAATAGTGAATTTTTTTGTAAGAGTTAAGCCTGATCTCTGATCTCCAAGCTTTCGTGGGTCAATCCGGGGTGGCCGTTTTAATGTATTCGAACACATTTCAGATTGATGTTTTTCTTTTACTCTTGTATTTGGTAATTTTAAAGACTTTTTAACTTCTACATAATAGAAGGTTCTGTAAATGATTCATCCTGGAATCGAGAAACTGCAAACCAAAACCATTTAAAGAATGAACAAAGGGAGCATAGCACAAATTATCGGGCCTGTAATAGATGTGGATTTTCCGGAAGGAAAACTGCCGGCTATTCTTAATGCTCTGAAAGTGGAGAGGGAAGGAGATAAGGATCTCATTCTTGAAGTTGCTCAGCATCTTGGTGAAAACCGTGTCAGAGCGATAGCCATGGACTCCACAGACGGGCTTATCCGTCAGCATCCTGTTATTGATACCGAAACGTCCATTTCCATGCCTATTGGAGAGGATGTTCGCGGGCGTCTTTTGAATATCATCGGTGACGCTATTGACGGTATCGAACAGCCGGAAGGAAAAGAGCGTTACCCGATTCATCGGCCGGCTCCCAAATTTGAAGATCTTTCTACGTCCAATGAGATGCTGGAGACCGGCATCAAAGTAATCGACCTGCTTTGTCCCTATGCAAAAGGTGGAAAGATCGGTTTGTTCGGAGGTGCCGGTGTGGGTAAAACGGTATTGATTCAGGAGTTGATCAACAATATTGCCAAACAACACGGAGGACTATCGGTATTTGCTGGTGTTGGAGAGCGTACCCGGGAGGGTAATGATCTGCTGCGAGAGTTTATAGAATCCGGGGTCATCAACTATGGAGAGGAGTTCAAAAAAGAGTTTGTGGAAAGCGGTAACTGGAACCTGGATAAAGTTGACAAAGAAGCCCTCAAAGAATCGCAGGCGACACTGGTATTTGGACAGATGAATGAGCCTCCCGGAGCCCGCGCGCGGGTTGCACTCTCCGGACTCACCATAGCTGAGTATTTTCGTGACAAGGTGAGCAAAGACATTCTGCTTTTTATTGACAACATTTTCCGCTTTACCCAGGCAGGATCTGAAGTTTCTGCACTGCTCGGACGTATGCCTTCTGCAGTTGGATACCAGCCAACGCTTGCCTCCGAAATGGGTGATTTGCAAGAGCGTATCACATCCACCAAGGAGGGATCGATTACGTCGGTTCAGGCGATTTATGTACCGGCGGATGACCTTACCGATCCTGCTCCGGCTACAACTTTCTCTCACCTGGATGCGACAACCGTTTTATCCAGGCAAATCGCTTCTCTGGGGATCTATCCTGCTGTAGACCCGCTGGACTCTACTTCCAGAATTCTTGATCCCAGAATTATTGGTAAGGAGCACTATGAAGCCGCTCAAAGCGTAAAAGAATTACTTCAACGCTATAAGGAACTCCAGGATATTATTGCCATTCTTGGAATGGATGAGCTTTCCGACGAGGACAAGCTGACGGTCGCGCGTGCGAGAAGAGTGCAGCGTTTCTTGAGCCAGCCCTTTTTTGTTGCTTCCCAATTTACCGGTCTGGACGGGAAATTTGTTAAAATTGAAGATAGCATAAAAGGGTTTATGAAAATTGTGAATGGCGAGCTGGATCATCTTCCCGAAAACGCTTTCTTCCTGGTTGGAAGTATTGAAGAGGCGATAGAGCGTGGTGAGAAGATGCTCAAAGAGGAGGAGCAGGAAGCATAAGGTTGGCCCGATACCCGATTAAACCAGATTAACATATTTCAGATGAAAGCAAAGATTTTAACTCCACACGGGTCCGTATTTGACGGGGATGTACTCGGCGTTCAGATGCCGGGTGTGAATGGAGGGTTAGAGGTATTGAAAAATCACTCTCCGTTGGTGGCCCTGCTTGAAGTAGGCAAGCTTATAGTCAGGTTTCAGGATGACGAGGATTTGCGTTTTGCTGTCAGTACAGGATTTGCCGAGGTTCAGGATAATGAGGTAATGGTGATGGTGGAAGAGGCGGCTTCACCGGATGATATTGATCTAAACCATGAAAAAGAGAGAAAAGCCAGAATCCAGGAGGAGTTGAAACAGCAAAAAATCGATACCCCTGAGTATATTCACCTTTCGAAGCAACTGGATATTGTCAAAAACAAAATTGCACTGGCTCAATAAGGTGATTTTACGCGCATTATCTGTTTCACAATGTGCTAATGTGCTTGTATAGGACCCGGTTCATGCGATGCGTTTTGGCCTCAATGACAGACCCTCGATAAGACAATCCGCTTTTGCTTGTGAACACTGATTACATCTATGATGCGATCACCAGCTGATTCGGCTGGGCCGGCTTTCGGTTTCCTCTGTGTCATCGGGGGGAGGTTCCATTATAAACCCTTGTGGTTGTTCAAATGCATTTGTTGACCACTCGACGTTGGGGTCATTTGCGGAACTTTCAAGAAATTGACCTACTATTGGCAAAGCGGTACGTGCCCCTTGGCCAACCCGGGTGTTTTGCGGGAAACGGATCCTGCGGTCTTCACCTCCAACCCAGGCTCCGGCGACTACGTGTGGCATCATAGCAACAAACCAGTTATCGGCACTGTTTTGTGTCGTCCCTGTTTTTCCTGCAATATCCTGATTGATATTAAACATCCAGTTCATTCGATTACCGGTACCGTGCCAGTCCTGGCCACCGCGAATCACTCCCCGCATCATGTCAACCATGATGTAAGCTGTTTCCGGATTGATAACTTCGGCCTGGTGTTCAGAACGAAATTCATGAAGTACATTGCCTTCGCTATCTTCGATCCGGGTTACTGCAAACGGTTCAATATGAACTCCCATGTTTGCAAAAGTAGTATAGGCGCTGGTCAGCTCAAGTAAACTTGAATGGGCTGTACCCAATGCAATGGCCGGGTTGGATGGCAGAGGTGTTTTGTTGATACCCATATTTTTGGCAAACTCAGCTATTTTTTCCCCGGCCGGCCGTAAATCTTCCAACCGGTTGGTTCCCGGGGCGCCGGCTAGCTCGGGTAGCAGCCGTACCGTTACGTTGTTCAAACTTCGTCCGATGCCTTCCCGAAGGGTTAGCATATCCGGACCGCTGGGAATGACAGGGTCCCGGGGTGACCATCGGTCACCTCCGGAATCGAAAAAGTTAATCGGATACTTGGAAAACCGGTGGTAAGGGCGATAGCCATGATCGATGGCAACGGTATACACAAACGGTTTGAAAGTGGATCCGGTTTGGCGTCGAAGTTGATTAACATTATCCCGTTGAATGGAGCTGTAATCCGAACCGCCCACCCAGGCCAGGATATTGCCATTGGAGGGATCAATAGCAACAAAACCGGCTTCCAAACGGGCTCTGACTTGTTTTACCGAATCAACAAACGCCTCGTTGTCCAGGAGCTGCTGCATTATCTCTTCACGAGTTCCCTGCTCTTCTCTGATGGACTGCTGAAACTGGCCGGTTTCCGCGATAAAACTTTCAAGAAAGGTGGGATATTCCTCCCAGAGCTTATCCATATATTCATCGCTTCCGTCGCTGGTCCATTCTGCAACAAACTGTTCCTGAATCTGTTCAAGTTGTTCTTTAAGGGCTTGCTCAGCATAACGTTGCATGTGAGAGTTGATGGTTGTATGCACGATCAGTCCATCACGATAAAGATCATAACCGTTTTCAGTAGCCCACCCCTGAATTTGCTGTCTGACATATTCTCCAAAATATCTGCTTTCCCTGCCTGTCCGAAACGGGGGATTGTAATCAAGCACAATGGGCTCGGCACGTAGTTGGTTGAATTCTGCCTGTGTGATAAAACCGTGACGGGTCATTTGGGACAAAACCACATTTCGGCGACGTTGGGAGCGTTCTGGTCTTGTACGCGGATTAAGAGCCGATACGGCTTGCAGGGTGCCTATAAGAGTAGCCGCTTCCGAAACATTTAAATCGCTGGCGGGCTTGTTGAAATGGGTGAGAGCGGCCGATTCAATACCAAAGGTGCTGTTGCTGAACTCCACGGTATTGAGATACATCTCAACAATCTCCTGCTTTGTGTAATTCTGCTCTATTTGGATGGCGGTAATTATCTCCCGAAGCTTTCGTGTTACATTGACTTCCCTGCCGATTGATCGGTACAAATTTCGGGCAAGTTGTTGAGATATGGTCGATCCGCCCTGTGGATTTCCACGAAGCAGGTGATAGGGTATGGCAAGTGTGCGGTAAAGGTCGACTCCCCAATGTTGATAGAAACGGTGATCCTCGGTTGCAACTAAAGCATTGACGACGTTTGTGGATATATCGTCATAATGGATATAGGTCCGGTTTTCCGTGAAATACTTGTCCAGAACCGCACCGTCCCGGCTCATGACAAAACTTGCCATATCGGTTTGTGGATTTTCGAGCTCCTCCACAGACGGCAAACCCTGAGCAAGATAGAGAAAGAACATTATGGCAGCGACGAGGCCGGCCAAAAAGACTCCGCCAAAAGCAAAGAAGATATGATTCCACCGTATTCTGGGAGCTGATCCTCGGTTTCCAGGACGGGGAGCTGAAGAAGGTGAATCAGGAGCATCTTCACCGCCGGCTTTTTGAGATGGCTCTTTTTGACTCTTTTCTTTTCGTTTTCTGGCCATTTCACGCCGGTAATCCGGATCGTTCAGGTAGCGCTCCATGTCCATATCATCAAAATTGTTTTTTGCCATTCGTGTTAACGGGGTTGCTTTGGATCGGTTCAAATGTTTTGCTTGCTGGTAACCATGTAACGAGTTGAAATTTTTTATTGGTATACAGCCCGACCGAGTAATAAGTTGAAAAAGATCCGCAATTCAGACATATGTTGCCTTGTTTCTCCCATAACCAGGGTTTGTGATGATGGCCATATACAACCGCATGTAAAAGAGGATTGCTCATGACGGTATTTTTAGCCCAGTTATCTAACTTGTCTCTTTGTTTTCGGCTTGTTGCCGTTTTTGCTCTGCTTTTCGAAATACCGGAAAAGCGTTTCATAAAAAACCATC
Organism: uncultured Chitinophagales bacterium; assembly: GCA_964388615.1. Classification (GTDB taxonomy): domain Bacteria; phylum Bacteroidota; class Rhodothermia; order Balneolales; family Natronogracilivirgulaceae; genus SLLW01. The sequence goes on from CAYMBG010000016.1 coordinate 14,406, forward strand.
CCAGCCGTGGAGGAAAGATTTTCTGAAATACGGTGATAAAATACGAATTTCTAAGTATACGATGCATGAAAGGACGAGGTAAATTCATTGCCGGATTTTGCAGCCCGTCGCCATGCAATACCATCATGCTGATATCTTCTGCACTTATTATTCGAAATTCGTGCTCAACATCAAAACCGATACGGTTCAAATAGCCGTATGTCCAATTATCATGATTACCGGTTACAAACAAAGTGCTATGGCCGGTTCTTTGATGATAGTCGGAGAAGAAATTAAGCAATTCCGTGCCGAGCGGCGGATTTTTGCGAGGATACTCCATCCAGTAATCAAAAAGGTCACCCAGGATTACAGGGGTGATTTGGTGTTCTTCGCAATAACTGAGCAAATCAACGAGATCCTTTTCCAGTTTCAGGTTCATTTGATCACAATAGGCTCCCAGATGAACGTCGCCTATAAAGAGGAGTGATGGACTGTCCTCAAAACGGAGATTATTTTTTTCTATAGATGACAAATCGGATAAAGTCAGAAAAGAGTTCCCGGGTTTCATTTTCCGGAAATTGTAATAGTAAAGTCAAAGCTTCCCGGGCATGTTCTTCCATCTTTTTGCGGGCGTAGTCCAGTCCGCCGTGCATTTCAACAAAATCTTTGATTCGTTTCACATCGGAAGCTGATTTCTTCTTTTTCCGGTACAGCCACTTTATTCTTCGTCTTTCAAATTGATTCGCAGAGGAGAGGGCCGCGATCAGGGGAAGTGTGATTTTTCGTTCAAGAATATCGTTTTCAGATGATTTTTCGGTTTGCTCCAGGCTGTAGTCCATCAAATCATCCCGGATTTGAAAAGCCATACCGATGTGGTATCCGATATCTTTCATCCGTATTCGGTTTTCTTCCGAGGCTCCTGCACTGATGGCCCCGCATTCACAGCATGCGATAAGCAGGCTTCCGGTCTTTTCCGATATGATGCGGTAGTATTTTTCCTCGGTTGTATTCTGAAGCTTGGAGGCTTTCATCTGACGAAGCTCGCCTTCGCTCATCTGCTTGACAGCCGTTGAAAGCACCTTCAAAAGTTCAAACTCACCCGAATCTACCGCAACCAGCAGGCCTTTTGATAGCAGAAAATCTCCTAAAAGTACACTGGCTTTATTTTTCCATATTTTGTTGATACTGAAAAAACCCCGGCGTCGATCGGCTTCATCAACCACATCGTCATGTATAAGTGTGGCAGTGTGCAAGAGTTCGATCATGGTTGCGGCGGTGTTGGATCTTTCGGAAACCTGTCCGCACAGTTTTGCAGAAAGCAATACCAGTATGGGACGCATTTCTTTGCCTTTCATTCGCATCAAATAATGTATGACACGATTGAGCAGGAAAACGTCAGTATCCAGCTGTCTGCGAAAGTGGATTTTGAAATTGGCCAGTTCCTGGCTGATGGGTTGCTGTATCTCCTTAAGCGATTTGATAGAGGGAGGATTTTTCTCGATTTTATTGCCGGTTTCAACAGTAGTCATGCAAAACTCATACTCATTTTGAGATTATAAATTGGTATCTTTGACCCGGTATGATCTGGAAAGTTATGATAACGCATTTGTAAAATACTAACGCGGGATAAACTGCCGGCAATTTAGCAGTATTCCAAATACAAAATCTGCATAAAACACCATGAAAACAATCAAACGTATTGCGGTATTTACGAGTGGAGGTGATTCTCCCGGTATGAACGCCTCTGTAAGAGCTGTAGTTCGTACAGCCCTCAATAATGATCTTGAGGTTGTCGGGATCCGATACGGTTATCAGGGGATGATTGATGAGGATTTCGTTGAAATGGAGGATCATTCCGTATCAAACATCATTCAGCGGGGTGGCACCATTCTCAAATCAGCTCGCTCAAAGGAATTCCGCAATTATGAGGGACGGCAGAAAGCTGTTGAAAATCTAAAAAAAAATCATATCGATGCCATTGTTGCAATCGGAGGTGATGGTACATTCCGCGGGGCTACTGAGCTAAACGAGGAGTTTGGTATTCCGGTTGTCGGTGTTCCAGGGACCATTGACAATGATCTGTCGGGCACGGATGAAACCATCGGTTATGACACCGCAATGAATACGGCCATGGAGGCCATCGATAAAATCCGTGATACGGCAGATGCCCATGAGCGTCTGTTTTTGGTAGAAGTGATGGGCAGAGAGGCCGGTTTCATTGCACTTGAAACCGGTATAGCGACCGGTGCCGAGTTAATACTGCTTCCAGAGGCGGTTTCACAGGTCGGAGATGTCCGTGATACATTAAATGAAATCTTTAAAGTACAGCGGCGAAGCAGTCTTGTAATCGTTGCTGAGGGCGATGAAACCGGCGGGGCTATGAAACTTGCCGAGAGTCTGCAGGAAGATTTTGAAAAGTATGAAATGCGTGTGAGCGTACTCGGCCACATCCAAAGAGGCGGGTCTCCTACGTCGCACGACCGGGTTTTGGCCAGTCGACTCGGCAGTGCTGCTGTGCAAGCTCTTATCGATGGACATTCCAGTGTCATGGTGGGAGTGGTTAACAATAAAACCAAGCTTTCACCCATGAGGAACAGCTGGTCCAAAAAGAAAAGTCTCAATTATGAACTTCTGGAACTTGCGAAAGTTCTCAGCTAATATCGAATACTACTACTTCTTATGTTTACTATTGACCATTCACCTACCCGCCCTTTTATCACCGATAATGAGTGGGATCATGCTAAAGAAACAGTCAAAAAAGCTTCATCGGATCTGAATAATCGCTCAGGTAAAGGAACGGAGTGGTTGGGATGGCAGGATATTCTCAAAGAACCCAATGATGCTCTCCTTGAAAGTATGGAAGCGATCGGATCCGAGATTTACAAAAAAGCCGATGTTTTTATTGTTTGTGGTATCGGTGGTTCCTATTTGGGTGCAAAGGCTGTGATAGATGCATTAACTCCGGATTTCAAAACGGAAGGTCCGGAGATTGTTTATGCAGGTCACCACATTTCCGGGAGTTATTTGAAAAACTTGATAAACTACCTGGAACGGCCGGGGTCTGACGGTACCCCCAAAGAGGTTTATCTCAATGTGATCTCAAAATCCGGAACTACCATGGAAACAGCGATTGCATTCCGTGAGCTCAGAAGCTGGATGCACGATAAATATGGTGATGAAGCGATAGACAGGATTTTTTGCACCACCAGTAAAAAAGGCGGTGCTCTGAATAAGATCATCAAGGCATTTGGATACCGGAAATTCATTTTGCCGGATGATGTGGGTGGCCGTTTTTCAGTGTTGACACCAGTCGGCCTTTTGCCGATTGCTGCCGCTGGTATCAATGTAAAAGAACTGTTCTATGGAGCCGTAGATGCTTATCGAAAACTGGAAGAAGATCGGAACAACCTGATTGACTATGTCACCGCCCGATGGGCACTATATCAAAAAGGCTATACCGTTGACCTCCTGGCAAGTTTTGAACCGGCACTGGCATCCATGGGAGGTTGGCTGCAACAACTCTATGGCGAAAGTGAAGGCAAAAACGGAAAAGGTTTGTTTCCTTCCGTAGCTCAATACTCAACGGACCTTCACAGTATTGGCCAGATGGTTCAGGATGGTAATCGAACGCTAATCGAAACGTTTCTGCAAGTAGCCCAACCGCATGAAAGCCTTCGCGTGTCTAATGACCCGCGTGATTACGACGGATTGAACTACCTGTCGGGAAAAACGATGGAAGAGATCAACGAGAAAGCTTTTCAAGGCACTGTCAAGGCTCACCAGGATGGTGATGTACCCATTTTTATCGGTAAACTTGACCAATTAGATGCGGAATCCATCGGGTATTTGATCTATTATTTTGAGCTCGTCACAGCCGTTTATGTTTACGCCCTGGACGAAAATCCTTTCGATCAACCAGGGGTTGAAGCTTACAAAAAGGCGATGTATCAACTTTTGGGTAAACAGGATTAAGACATCATGACCGAGTCAGCAAACACGAAGTTTTCCTATTATGCCGTTGCCGGCAATATCGGTGCTGGCAAATCCTCGCTGACGACTCTTCTGGCCAGGCATTTTAAATGGAAGGCTTATTACGAGTCGGTGGATGATAATCCCTATTTGTCGGATTTTTATGAGGATATGAGAAGATGGAGCTTTAATCTGCAAGTCTATTTCCTGTCCAGTCGATTCAAAAGTCAAAAAGAGATCGTCAACACCCGGGAAAGTTTCGTTCAGGATCGAACCATCTATGAGGATGTCGAAATTTTTGCAAAAAACCTCTACCAGATGGGGTTGATGAGCAAGCGGGATTTTGAGAATTACAACAATCTTTTTCGTGAAATGGTGGCGTTTCTCACTCCACCCGATTTGTTAATCTATCTCAGGGCGGATGTGCCAACACTTGTTCGACAGATACAACAAAGGGGGCGGGACTACGAAACTTCGATACGAATCGAATACCTGGAGCGTTTGAACAACCTTTATGAAGAGTGGATTGACCGCTACCCGCACGAGAAGCTGATCGTTGATACTGACCATCTTGATTTTGTCAATAGTAAACAGGATCTGGGCAAGATCATTGAAATGGTGGAACAAAGACGATTTGGTTTTTTTTCATAGCGTTGTTTCTCCCAACAATATTTGCTAAATTTACAAGCTATATTGAATTTTTTGTAAGTGTTATGATTTCGTTTCGATTTAACGAGATACCCGAAGGGGTGTCCGACGAAAATTTACTGGTTGGTGCGGATGATTTGGATATGGATTTTCCCGGTATAGAACAGGTGCAGCTGCATCTCAGGTTTCATAAACGGGAAGACAATGTCCGGATCGAGTGTAACATATCCGCACAAGCCAGGCTGGTTTGTGATCGATCGCTCGATACATTTCCAATGGATCTGAAAGCCGAGTATGAGGTCGTATTCCAAACCAAAGCAGAGGAGGAGCGGGAAGATTTAGCAGGAGCACTTAAACGAATGGATCCTTCTCAAAACATACTTGATATAACCAGGGAGTTACGCGACTCACTATTGTTAAGTGTGCCTGTGAAAAAGTTGCACCCCCGATATTATGAAGGTGGAAATATAACCGAATTTGAAGCCAGCTATGGCGATAGCGAAAAAGAGATCGATCCCAGGTGGAACGAACTTAAAAAATTGAAACAAAACATTCCTAAGAATTAACAAATCAATCTATGGCACATCCAAAAAGAAAAACATCGAAGACGCGCCGTGACAAACGTCGTTCTCATCACAAACTTGATGATGTGACTTTGGTCGAATGTCCGAACTGTGGTACCGCCCACAGGCGACACCGGGCTTGTGGCGAGTGCGGATATTACAGAGGACGCCAGGTTATCAAAGCTGCAAGTGAAGCTTGAGACCGATAACCGGCCCCTTTTAGTATGCCGGGTCTTCAAATAAAAAAACCGTTTTTGATTCCATATATGCGTTCTCATTCGTTCGGTTCAAACCTCTAACTAAAATTGTCTTCTTATGATGCAAATAGCTGTTGATGCTGCCGGAGGTGATCACTATCCCGCCTATCCTGTAGAAGGTGCTGTACTCGCGGTGAAAGAAAACCCTGATTTGTCGGTGCTGCTTGTCGGACCCGAGTCTGAGATTATGCAAACCCTTGAAGGGCAAGAATATCCCTCGGACAGAGTCGTTGTTCATGATGCACCCGAGGTGATAGGTATGGAAGAAACACCTTCACAGGCTGTCAAAACCAAAACCCGCTCATCAATAGTTCAAGGTCTTGGCCTTCATCAAAAGGGTAAGGTAAATGCCTTCGTGAGTGCCGGAAATACCGGAGCTTTAATGGCTGCATCCGCGTTTATACTGGGACGATTGGAGGGGGTGCTTCGACCTGCCATTGGCACCTTTTTCCCGACAATTAAAGGACCGGGTTTAATGATCGATGTCGGGGCCAATCTGGATGCGAAAGCTGAGATGCTTTTTCAATTTGGTTGCATGGGCAATATCTATGCCCGGGATATCATGGAAATTGAGTTGCCCAGAGTCGGGCTTTTAAATGTAGGTGAAGAAAAAGAGAAAGGTTCCGAGTCTCTAAAAAAAACATATCAGCTTCTCGAAGCCCTTCCCAATTTTGTAGGTAATATTGAAGGCAGGGATGTATTGTTGGGAAAAGCCGACGTATTTGTGTGTGACGGTATTGTTGGCAACATCCTGCTTAAATTTGGAGAATCTATTCCGACAGCCTTGGAGTCCCTTTTGAAAAAAAGCATACAAAAAAAGCAGTTGGATTCTGAGCAGGCAAAAATGGTGGTTTCTGTTTTTAAGGAGACGTTTGCGCCATTTGACTATCAGCAAATAGGTGGGGTACCTTTCCTGGGGGTCAACGGTATAAGTATGGTTGGGCATGGAGGAAGTACTCCGGTGGCCATTAAAAACATGATCCATAATGCCGTAAAAATGGCGGAATCCGATATAAACAAAAAAATTATTACATCGATAGCATAAGTGTTTGCATTGCTAATCCGATATAATCAAGGACGTGTAGAATTTATCAAATGAATGCCAAAATGAAAGCCAAGGTGTCGGCTGTGGGTCATTACGTGCCGGATTATGTGCTTACCAACAAAGAGCTGGAATCCATGGTCGAAACCAATGACGAATGGATTCGCACCCGTACAGGTATCCGTGAACGCCGCATTCTGAAGAATCCTGACAAAGCCTCCGCATTTATGGCCGCCGAGGCAGCCAAAGAGATCTTGCAACAGCGGGACATGGATCCGGATGAGATTGATGCAATAATAGTTGCCACCATTACCCCGGATTACATGTTTCCTGCTACGGCTTGCATCACACAAACGATGATCGGGGCTACAAATGCTTATGGTTACGATCTTTCAGCGGCATGTTCCGGATTTCTTTACGCGCTTAGCTCCGGCTCGGCATTGATCGAATCGGGACAGTGTAAAAAAGTATTGGTAATTGGTTCGGATAAAATGAGTTCCATCGTCGATTATACCGACCGTGCGACCTGTATTTTGTTTGGTGATGCAGCCGCCGGTGTGCTTCTTGAGCCTGCTGAAGATGAGAATGGGGTCATAGATCATATAATGCATTCTTCGGCTGAGGGTGCGGAGGCGCTCATACAAGAGGCGGGTGGAAGCATAAAGCCCGCCACACATGACACCGTTGATCAAAGACTGCATTATATCCGGCAGGAGGGCAGGGCGGTTTTTAAAAAAGCAACCGAGGGTATGGCCGATGTGTCTGTAGAGATGATGAACAGATACAATCTGTCGGCCGAAGACATACAGTGGTTAGTGCCTCATCAGGCTAACTTGAGAATAATCGATGCTGTTGCCAGGCGTATGAACCTTGATCCCAAAAAGGTAATGATCAATATCGAAAATTATGGAAACACAACGGCGGCTACCATACCGCTGTGTTTGTATGATTGGCGAAACCAGTTGAAAAGGGGTGATAACCTGATTCTTTCTGCTTTTGGTGGAGGTTATACCTGGGGAGCAACGTATCTAAAGTGGGCTATTTAAATAATTACGTATGAAGAAAGCATATCTTTTTCCTGGTCAGGGCTCCCAATTCAAGGGCATGGGCAAGCAACATTATCAATTTGACGGCGATTTTAAAAAGCGCTGTGATCAGGCGGATGAGATTCTGGGTTACCGTATAACCGAGGTTATGTTTGAAGGCGATGAAGAATCACTAACCCAGACCAGGTATACCCAACCGGCACTGTTCCTGCATGGTTGTGCACGATTTGAAATGCTTGGTCATCGTGCTGATGTTGTGGCCGGTCACAGCCTCGGGGAATATACCGCGCTGGTCGCGGCAGGTGTCCTTTCTTTTGAAGATGCTTTGGCAACCGTTCAAAAGCGAGCAGAACTCATGCAAAAGGCAGGAGAAGAGAGCCAGGGTTCCATGGCTGCGGTAATCGGTTTGGAGGAATCGGTGGTCGAGCAAATATGCGACAACCTCATGAAAGAGGAAAAGGGAGTCGTCGTTCCGGCGAACTACAATGCAACGGGACAAGTGGTTATCTCGGGAGATGAAGAGCGTGTTCAGGCGGCTGTTGAAAAAATGAAGGAGGCAGGTGCTAAAATGGCTAAAAAACTGCCTGTTAGCGGAGCATTTCACTCCTCCTTGATGAAGCCGGCCCATGAGCAACTTGACCTTATCATTGACAAACTTTCCTTTCATACTCCGAAGGCTTTTGTATATTCCAATTACTCCGGCAGCGGTTCGGATGATCCCGGAGTACTCAAGGAAAATCTCAAACGACAGATGTTGAATCCTGTTCGCTGGGCCCGGACGATTCAGACAATGCATCAAGATGGAATCCGTCACTTTATAGAAACTGGTCCCGGTTCTGTTTTACAGGGTTTGGTAAAGCGAACAGTAAAGAATGTGGAAATTTCAGGCTTTCAGTGATTTGATTTTACCATAAAAGAAAAAACAGACTTTTTATGAGCTCAACAGATTATTCCCTAAAAGGAAAAACGGCACTGGTTACCGGCGGCAGCAGAGGCATCGGTAAAGCTATCGCATTAGAGTTGGCCGAAGCCGGAGCCGATGTTTTGATAACGTACGCACGATCCTCGGAGGCCGCTGATCAGGTAACCCGGCAAATAAAGGAATCGGGCCGAAATGCACGCGCAATTCAGGCCGATGCTGTGGACACTAAAGAAGCTGAGCAGGTGATGAAAGTTGCTCAGGATGAATTTGGGGGGCTGGACATACTGGTGAATAATGCCGGTATCACCCGTGATAACCTGATCATGCGTATGAGTGAAGAGCAGTGGGATGATGTGATCCAAACCAACCTGAAAAGTGTTTTCAACTATTCGAAAGCTGCCATCAGACCCATGATGAAAAAACGAGATGGGGTCATTATCAATCTCGGGTCGGTTGTTGGTAGTGCCGGAAATGCAGGTCAAACGAATTATGCAGCTTCCAAAGCGGGTATTGTAGGATTTTCAAAATCCCTGGCAAAAGAAGTTGCCTCACGTAATATCAGGGTCAATGTTGTCGCACCAGGATACATTACCACAGAAATGACCGGGCAACTCGATGAAAATGTATTGAAAGCAATAGAAGATTCCATACCTTTACACCGGGCAGGAAAACCGGATGAAATTGCAGCAACCGTGCGTTTTCTTGCATCAGGACCCGCATCGTATATCACCGGAGCGGTCATACCTGTAGATGGTGGTATGGGAATGTAGCTTCTTCAATTTTGTTGATTATACTTGAATCTATTTTTATTATAAAAGGCATTTAAGCGAGCCCATGGGAAAAACCAAGAATCGCGAAAACAAACAGATAACTCATAACATATAAAGGTACCAGAACATGGCGCAAGATATCGAGGCAAAAGTAAAATCCATTATCGTTGACAAGCTTGGGGTTGATGAATCCGAAGTGACGAATGAAGCAAACTTCACCAATGATCTGGGTGCAGATTCCCTGGATACGGTTGAATTGATCATGGAATTCGAAAAGGAGTTCGACATCAGCATTCCGGATGAAGATGCTGAAAACATTGCTATGGTTGGTGATGCAATTAATTATTTGAAAGGAAAAATTTCCTGAAGCAGCTACGCATTAGTGAGTAAATAATGGCAAAACGTAGAGTAGTTATTACCGGTCTGGGGGCCATGACACCGATAGGTAAAGGCGCTCCTGAGTTCTGGAATGGACTGGTGTCTGGAAAAAGCGGTGCTCGAGCGGTCAAAGATTTTGATGTCACCGACCTTCCAACCCGGTTTGCAGCCCAGATTGATGATTATGATGCTTCCGAATACATGAAGCCGAAAGAAGCACGGCGTATGGACAAGTATTGTCAATACGCGATGATAAGCACACAAGAAGCCATCGAGGACGCGAAACTCGATACGCAACAGATGGATAAAGACCGGGTTTCTGTGCTTGTCGGAAGCGGGATTGGTGGAATGCAAACCTTTTACAACCAGTCCGTGGAGTTCCATGACAAAGGACCCCGGGGGGTTTCTCCCTTTTTTATCCCCATGTTAATACCGGATATGGCAGCCGGGCAGATATCAATCAAGTACGGATTCCGGGGCCCCAATTATTGTGTTGTTTCGGCATGTGCAACCGGTTCACATAATATCGGCTTGGGTTATGACACCATAGTCAATGATCAAGCAGATTATGTGATTTGTGGTGGGAGCGAGGCTCCGGTCTTTGATTTGGGAATGGCAAGCTTCAACGCCGTAAGAGCCATGTCCACAAGAAATGATTCACCAGAAACCGCTTCAAGACCGTTTGACAAAACACGCGATGGATTTGTTCTCGGTGAAGGGTCAGGAATCATGGTCCTTGAGACACTCGACTCTGCGATAAATAGAGGCGCACGGATATATGGGGAAATAACAGGCTATGGGTTTTCAGCTGATGCACATCACATCACGGCGCCTGACCCTGATGGAAAAGGAGTGATTCTGGCGATGAACTCTGCTCTGAAAGCCGCCGGTATCAAGCCGGAAGATGTCAGTCACATTAATTTGCACGGGACGTCCACACCTCTGGGTGATGTGGCGGAGACCAACTCCATCAAAAAAGTGTTTGGGGAACATTCTTACAAGATGAACCTCAACTCCACCAAGTCGATGACAGGCCATACGCTTGGAGCTGCCGGAGCCATTGAGTCAATAGCTGCTTTATTGGCAATATACCACGGGATAATTCCCCCTACCATCAATTATGAACATCCCGATCCGGAATGTGATCTCAATTACACGACCAATGAGGCGGAAGTAAGAGACATTACATATGGCATCAACAATGCATTTGGGTTCGGTGGACACAACACCAGTCTGGTATTCAAAAAGTTCAAGGAATAGTGATTAAGCGGATCCGGGCTTTTTACGAGCAGATCAAGCTCGGCAAAGCACATCGTGAAAAGATTGGAAAGCTCGAAAAAAAAATTGGTCTGCCAGTCAGGCAGCCAAAATTGTACCTGAAAGCGCTTAGGCACCGGTCCTTTGTAGTTGAAAACGGAATGGATCCAAGTCAGTCCTATGAACAGCTGGAGTTTTTAGGGGATGCTGTACTTGACCTTATTGTCTCGGAAATCATTTTGGAAACCTATCCGGAATCCGATGAAGGTTTGCTGACTCAGCTTCGATCTCGGCTTGTTAAGGGGGAAACGCTTGCTCAAATGGCCCGGTATTTTCAACTGACAGATTTTATTGAGCTCGGAGGTCGTGTCAGAAACCAGGGTGTGGAACACACCGAGAATGTATTGGAAGATGTGTTTGAGGCCTTAGTTGGTGCGATATTCAAAGATCACGGGTATTTGTGTTGCCGTAACTTTGTGAAAAATCTTTATGATAAAAATATTATTCTGGATGAAGTGATTTCTACCAGTGACAACTATAAAAGCATGTTGCTCGAACTGGTGCAATCAAGCAGGAAATCTGCACCGGTTTACAAGATTGTGCGCGAAACCGGACCGGGACACCAAAAATTATTTGATGTAGAGGTACTGGTTGACGATCACGTTCTGGGTGCAGGCACAGGAAAAAACAAAAAAAAGGCAGAGCAAGAAGCGGCAAAAGTGGCATTGGAATCATTAAAAATGTTATAGGGATTGTAAACGAGTAGCATTCCTTATATACTGGTCTTGTTAAATCGGTTTTGTTAATCAATTAATGCGGGTGTAATATGGCAAAGTTGAACGTTACGGTTGAGAGAACTTCAAATTCGCGTATCTCTGAAATCGATTTTGGAAATCTGATATTCGGGGAGCAGTTTTCAGATCATCAACTTGAAGTATATTTTGAGAATGGGCGATGGCAGCATCCCAAAATTACCCCCTATGCGCCTATACCCATGTATCCTGCAGTGGCAGCATTACATTATGGACAAGCGGTTTTTGAGGGCATGAAGGCTTACAGGTATCGTGACAATAAAGCCAATATTTTTCGTATTAATGCGCATTATGATCGTTTTCGCCGCTCTTGCAAACGAGTATGCATTCCAGAAATCCCTGAAGACTATTTCATAGAAGGCTTGAAAACCCTTATTGATATTGAACGCTCTTGGGTTCCGTCTGAAAAGTTCAAGTCACTATACATCAGGCCTATTGTTTTTGCATCCGATCAGACACTTGGCTTACGTTCGTCCAAAACATACCGGTTTCATATCATATGCAGCCCGGTAGGCGACTACTATGCGGAAGGCATCAAACCTATACGTCTGACCACCATGCCTGAATACGTACGGGCTGTCAAGGGTGGTGTTGGAGATGCGAAGGTTCCTGGTAACTATGCAGCCAGTCTGGAACCAACAAGCAAAGCCCAGGAGATGGGTTACACGCAGGTTCTTTGGCTGGATGCAGTGGAACATAAATACGTTGAAGAGGTGGGAAGTATGAATATCTTCTTCTACATAGGCGACACGCTGGTTACTCCACCACTTGTCGGCAGTATTCTCCCAGGCGTGACACGTAATTCGGTTTTACAGCTCGCTCGACAGCAGGGAATGAAAATCGAAGAAAGACCCGTATCCATTGATGAACTTGCCGATCACAGCAAAAATGGAGAACTGAAAGAGATTTTTGGTTCGGGGACCGCGGCGGTCATTTCACCTGTGGGTGTCATACATCATCAGGGACGTGAAATTTCGGTCTCATCCTCCACGGAGGAGATGGGACCTGTCGCCCGTTGGTTTTATGACCGTATCACGGGTATTCAATATGGTGAAATTGAGGATTCCAACTCCTGGTGCACGATTGTTTGATCTTCTCCACCCCATTTTAATACATGTTATATGAAGGCATATCTGGAATTGGTCAACCGGGTGCTCACCAATGGCACCAGAAAAAAAAATCGAACCGGAATAGATACCCTCTCTTCATTTGCCGAATTCTATAAGGTAAACTTGTCGGATGGTTTTCCACTTTTAACCACGAAAAAAGTCCCGTTTCGCTCGGTCATTCTGGAGCTACTGTGGTATCTCAGAGGGGAGGATCATATTCGTTGGCTTAGAGATGAGATGGATTGTCACATTTGGGATGCATGGGCGGATGAAAATGGTCATGTGGGTCCCATTTATCCGATCATGTGGCGACGTTTTCCCTATTATGTCGAGGAGGGGGTCAAGTTGGAGGGTAATGCCGGAATCGTCCAAAAGCAGGTGTACAAAAAGAAGGAGTTTGACCAGATTCATAATGCCATTGAAATGCTGAAAACCGAGCCTGAAAGCCGCAGAATCGTTGTCAGTGCATGGCATCCCGGACTCCTGAAAGAGATGGCACTACCTCCTTGCCATGTCATGTTCATTTTTTCTGTATCCAACGGGCATTTGAATTGTCATTTGACGCAACGCTCCGGCGACATCGCCCTTGGAATCCCGTTTAATCTGGCTTGCTACTCGGCATTGACTATGCTCATGGCCAAAATCGTGGGACTCAAACCCGGTTTTTTTGCTCATACGATTGTGGATGCACATATCTATGTTAATCACATAGAGGGCCTCCGGGAGCAAGTTTCCCGTACACCAGGTAAATTACCGACACTTGAAGTTCATGGAACGGATATTGACCGTTTGACGCTTGATGATTTTGAGTTGAAAGGCTACCACCCTCAACCTCGGATTCGTTTCGAAGTGGCTGTTTGAGTGTTCGGGTATTTTCCCGAAGTGATGATTATAAACCTATTAGGCAACCGGCTAAGCTATGATGATCAGTATGATTGCAGCGCATGATCCGCATTTGGTTATTGGAAAGGATGGAACCCTGCCGTGGTACTTTCCCGAGGATATGGAACACTTCAGAGAGCGGACCAAGGGCCATACCATTGTCATGGGCCGTGGAGTTTTTGAGGAAATTGGACAGAAGCCGCTTCCCAAACGCAGAAATATCGTACTAAGTCGGTCTCAAACTTTTGAAGATGTGGAGACATGCAGCTCCAGGGATGAAGTTCTGCATCTGACCAGAGGTGAGGGTAAGATTTATATCATTGGTGGTTCTGAGATATACCGGCTTTTTTACGATGAGTGTACTCGCCTGGAGATAACACTAATTCATCAGGCTTACGGAGGGGATGTCTGTTTCCCGGAGTATCGCGATCAAATTGGAACCCGTTGGAAAGAGGTGCATAAAGAGGAGCGGGATAAATTGACGTTTATTGATTATGACCGGGTCTTCCGGAAGTAGCATATTAAATCTGAAACAGGTATTGGAATTCACTTAATTTCGGCCAAGGCTATTTATATAATGGATTTTTTTTACAAAAAGCTGGTTAAGAATTGGCGGCTCAATCATGCCAATGCCATTTTGATGGCAGTCTTCCTGATCATACCTCTCGAAGTTCGTTCAGATCACCCGCCTGTGCAACCGCTGGAGAGCTATAAGAATGATATTCTGAATTCAGGTGGTGTGCTGCTGAAAGAGCAGGCGGCTTACGAAGTAGAGCACTATGATATCGATCTGTTTGTGGATCCTGTCGATCAGACCATCCATGGAAGTGTCATTGCACGAATACACATAGTAGAGGAACTCGACACCTACGTAGCACATCTGGATACCGTTTTTCTTACCCAACGGGTTATGTTTTTCCCTAATGGAGAGCAACCAACACCCATGAACTTCACACATAAGGACGGTTTGGTCATCGGTGAATTTCCGGAAGCTTTGGAGCCTGGTGAGATTGTGGATGTCGAGGTCACCTACTCCGGTAAACCCAGGGTAGCTACTGATCCACCATGGGAGGGTGGGGTGACATGGAGTGAAACCCCGGGTGGTGACCCATGGATCGGTGTGTCCTGCCAAATGAACGGAGCCGATATATGGTGGCCCGTAAAGGACCATCCGTCGGACAGACCAGAATCCTTATCCATGAAGATTACGGTACCGGAAGATTTGGTAGCCCTGTCAAATGGCGAGTTACACTCCATAGAGCAGTATAGCGAAGATACCAGAACGTATCACTGGAGAACACGGCACCCTGTCAACAATTATGCTGTTACCATGAATATCGGGCCATATGTTACTATTCGGTCGGATTATGAAAGTATTGCAGGGGATACGTTCCCCATCTATTTCTGGGCATTGCCGGAGAGTCAGGAGCAGGCGTTGCAACTCATGGAACAAGTTGTCCGTCACATGCAGTTTTTTGAAGGCCTTTTAGGTCCTTATCCCTTTCGAAGTGAAAAGTACGGTGTTGTGGAAGCTCCGTTTCTGGGAATGGAACATCAGACACTGGTAGCTTATGGAGCCGGTTATGAAAATGATGTTGTATTTGAGTCCGAGTCCGGCTTCGATGACCTGCACCATCATGAGTTGGCACATGAGTGGTGGGGCAATATGGTCGCGGTGAGCGACTGGAAAGATTTCTGGATTCATGAGGGTTTTGCCACTTATATGCAGCCACTATATGCTGAAGAGTTACATGGTAATGAGCATTATCAGCTTTTCATGAGGAAGCTTTATGAACGTATTACCAATAACATGGCTATTGCTCCAAAGCAAAGCCGAACCACACGCGAGATGTTCGATGGTCGGGATATTTACATGAAAGGTGCCTGGGTACTTCATACGCTCCGGGCATTGATCGGTGATGATCCTTTTTTCGAGTCTTTACGCAGTTTCCTTTATCCCGATGAGGCAATGATTGCAGGAACAGCAAGGCCTCCATCCCGCCTTGTTGATACAAATGAGTATATTGACGTGGTAAAAAAGGCGAGTGGAAAAGATCTTGATTGGTTTTTCGACACCTATTTGAGGTATCCGGAACTTCCTGTTCTTGATAAGCAATGGGAATCGGACACACTTGTTCTAAAATGGCGCACTTCGTCCCGGGAACCGTTTCCGATGCCGGTTGAGGTTTATGACGGCCGAGCCAATGTGACAGTTACACCTGATCCGGAGGTGCGTGTCCAAATATATGACCGGGAGACATACGAGATTGACCCTCAGAACCAGCTGCTCAGGCATGGTTTGTACGGAATTTCCGAATGAACTTCTAATCGGCGGATTCGGAAATATCAAAAACCTGTGGCTCTGACCAGCTGCCTGATACACCGTAATAATCAATGGCCATTACTCTTAACAGATAAGTGCCGGGAGAGAGTTGACCGGGAGTAAAATGATTGGCTTTTTGCAGATGAAAGAGATGCTTGGCTTCATCTGAGTTCTGACGGTGGATGTGGATGAGATAATGATCTGTCATAGAAACATCCAGCCAGTGAAAGTGAATGGGTGATTCGTTTGATTCCGGGATTTCCGGACTTTGTGCATGCGCGGAGTCAATGATTTGTGGACGGGCCGGTATGGAGACCTCCATAAAATCATTGGAAGTTGTACGTCCGAGCAAAGCATGACCTTCATTCATTTCATGGCTTTTTTCTTCGGAATGAAGGTATATTGATCCGTCTTGTGCACTGAAAACAAGTCCGGATTCCGCTCTGCATTGAACTCCGAACGAGAGGGGTTCACCATCAAAAGGTACGCTGATCCGGTTTCCAAAGCACTGAATGGTATTTATTTCTGATGGTGTGGTATTTTTACCGCTGTAATTGAAATGGATATCGGCATCCGTCAAAATGATCTTCTTTCCATTATCTGACACAGAAATTCTGGAAAGAGGGTGGATAATCAGGCCACTACCATGGGACAGGCGAAGCACGGCAAACTGCATGTAACTTGTTTCCATGCTATCGCCGGGCAGGAGAACCTGATTCTGAGAAAGCGAAAGTTCTTCCTGATTTCGGAATAGTTTCAGTGGTTCATTGGAGAATTCCAACACCAGGGAACCATCATTTCCGTTCAGGTCAGGGATGATGTTTGATGAAACCGGTTTGGTAATGCCGGTGAATACCAATAAAAAAATCACCCCCAGTAAAGTCACGATATCTGTTCTGAATGCCATAACAACGAGGCAAGATCAATTAGGTTGAAAGTGTAATGTCTTTTAAATGCACAACATAATGTTTGATGACCGGCCGGGTCAGAGCAATGATGTGCTTGCTATCGGATGCCTTGGAGAATTCAACTGCCAGATCGTCCTGCAGAATCCATATCCCTTCACTTTGGTAAGTGTATGCCTCACTTTGAGAATAATCGTAAAAAATGTAACAATTGACAACGGAATCATCATGAGGCATGCCCTTTTTCTTGAGTTCCCGGGCCGTCTCCTTTTTCCACTTCTCCATGAGTTCTTTGGCAGGTTTCTTGTCAACGAAGGTGGTTCTGAAAAAGTTGCGGTTCAAAAAACGGCAGCATAAATCAGAAAGCACCGGACAGTCGGACTGTTGCCAGTATTTGAGGTTGATGATAATGTCGTTATCATCCATATTCACAAAATTTTCCAGCATCTTTTTACTTACCCTTCTCGGAGTATTCTCTTTTCCCGTGAAAAAATATTTGAGAGCCGGAGAATAAAACGGCACATCCTGTCCTTGAGCCAGTAAAAAACGTACCCGTTGCAATATGGATAGAAGAAGCTTGTCTCCAGCCAAAACGGTTTTATGGAGATATACCTGCATGTACATCAGTCTTCTGGCAACAATGTAGTTTTCAATGGCGTAAATGCCTTTTTTATCGATTACAATATTGCCTTGATGGACCCGCATGGTCTTGATGATTCTGTCGATTCCGATAGATCCCTCATGTACGCCGGCAAACATACTGTCCCGTTTGATGTAATCCAATCGATCGATGTCAAGCTGTGAAGAGATCAGTTGATGCAGAAATTTTTTGGGATACTGATTGTTAAAGATTTTTATGGCGGTATCAAGCCGACCATCAAATTCCCGATTCAATTCCTCCATCAATAAAACAGTCAGCTTTTCATGATGAACCTTTTGTATAATCCCTTCTTCCAGGGTGTGGGAAAATGGGCCATGTCCGATATCATGCAGCAGTATGGCGATAAGTGTGCTTTCAAACTCCTGATGAGTAATGGTTGTATCACGTTCTCGCAGGTGGTGCAATGTGCGTTGCATTAAGCCCAGGGCACCTAATGCGTGTGAAAAACGCGAGTGTTCCGCGCCAGGGAAAACCATGTTGGCCAACCCCAGCTGACGGATACGTCGAAGTCGCTGTACGAAGGGATGATCAAGCAGTTGAAGCACCAATCCTTTGGGTACATTGATGAAACCGTGAACGGGATCAGTGAAAATCTTGTATTGAGTTGATTTATCCATGGGAACAAAGATGCAAAAATTCGGAAATTCAATCTGACGGGGAGCCTGAAAAAAATATTTGTCAGGAAGACAAAAAATACATAAAAAGGCATCCATCACCTTTCTTTTTCTGAGATTTACCGTAGATTTATCAAATCAAGAAACCAGAACCCATACCACGTCGAAATATAAGGGCAAAACGATGTTTGATAAAAAATCCGAATCCTTTTTAGAAGAGCTGCTGATCACCCCGAGTCCGGCAGGTTTTGAAAAAGCAGGGCAACAGGTTTGGGTGGACTACATCCGTCCCACGGCCGATCGGGTAGAAACCGATGCTTACGGCTCTGCAGCTGCTCACCTAAATGTTGATCCATCCGCAATCACGATTATGCTGGAGGCGCATTGTGATGAAATAGGAATGATAATTCAACATATTGACGATTCCGGCTTTCTTTATGTGAACAAAGTGGGCGGAAGCGATCCTTCTATTGCACGGGCACGGAAAGTTTATATTCACAGCCGTGAGGGCATTGTCAGTGGTATCATTGGGCATACGGCAATTCATCTTCAGGACCGCAGCAACAATAAACAGCCCAAATGGAGTGACCTTTTTATTGATGTTGGAGCGTCTAACAGGGAGGAGGCGCTATCTATGGTGCAGGTAGGGGATCCGGTTACATTGGCTGATCAGTTTGAGTTTCTTTCTGATAACATCATATCAGGACGGGCTCTGGATAATCGTATTGGTGGCTTCATAGTAGCAAAAGTGCTTGAAAAGTTGCAGGAGCGCCGGGAACATTTACAGGTGAATGTAATTGCGCTTAACGCGGTTCAGGAAGAGGTGGGTGGTTTTGGTGCCCGGATGATGACGTATCGCTACGCTCCGGATGTCGCCTTGGTGACCGATGTCACTCATGCCACCGATACTCCCGGCATCAATCATAAGGAACATGGCCTGGTAAAACTGGGAGATGGCCCGGTTATATCACATGGTGGAGCAAACCATGTAAAAGTGATCGCTTGTATAGAAAAGGCTGCGAAAAAACAGGGCATAGAGGTACAAAGAGAGGCGTCCGGTTCAAGGACAGGGACTGACACCGACAGTATATTTTACCAAAGGAAAGGGGTTCCCAGCGGCTTGCTTTCATTACCCCTTCGTTACATGCATAGTCCGGTTGAAATGGTTTCGGTATCTGATATCCATGCACTGACGGAACTTATGGCGGAGACGGTTCTGGGAATTGAAAGAAATCAGAGTTTTGCCTTGTTTGATTGAATCATAAAAAAAAGCCAAATCGATTGCTCGAAATGGCTTTTTCACAAAGGTAGAAAGAGCGTTTTCAGTCTTTCTTTTTATCCTGGATATCAATCCGAATATCCTGAGCAAGTTTTTTTAGATCCTGGAGTGTTTTACGAGCACGGGTTCCAGCCGTTTTGTTGCTCTTACTGTAAAATTTATCCATATCAACCCCTAAATCATCAACCATAGATTTGATTTCGTTGAATCTGTTCATGAATTACTCCGTTTGATTAAAATTTACATTCAAAATTCGAAAAGGCGGTTTTGCCTTTTGTTTGAACCAAGCTAAATATAAGCTACACATGATGTCAAGCAGGAAATCGTCAAATAATGCATAAAAAGCACTTTTTTTTCAGGGGCGAGCCGAAAAATCATCAAATAATGACTAAAAAGTATATAGATCAGAAGTGTCTGGCAGTTTTTCAAAAGTTTCAGGTGTGGATAAATGCCCGTTACGGGGTACGGGCTTCAGATCATCGGGTATACTCATTGAAGCCTGTTCGGGTTGAATACGGCTAATATCAAATTTTTCTTCACTCTTTTCGGAAAGAGCACCACTTGTCTCCGCTTTCGCGAAAATCACAACCGGAAGCTGTGAAAATTGCTCGTTCAACTTGTTGGCAAGTTCGACAAGCGGAACGGGAATGACCGTATTTGTATGGCAACACCAAACCAAATTGGATAAAACGATATGTGTGGAGGGGGGGCGACTCTCAAACCACTCTTTTTGAATGAGAAGTTCATTCTTTTCTTGTTGGATGATCTTTTTTTGGTACCCATTAATGCCAATGGCCGATATGCCATTATCGGCGAGTAATGTGATAATTCTGTGGTTTAAATCGCGTGTACTGCGCAGAAGGGCATCAGAGCGGATCATACCAGTCTGAATAAGTCTGTCGGTGTAGGGACTGTCTCCATGCAAAATAATCGCCTGGCTTTTTTTTTGTTTGGACATGGACTCTGCAAAGGATTTCATAAAAAACGAGTGGTCCAGATGTTGGTGATCCAGGATGGCTATATAATGCATAAATCAATGATTGGTTTACGAAGGGTTAAGTCGGGATGCCTTGAATTGATATGGTAACAGATCTTCGATTTGCAGCGAAGTAGTTTCCGAATCGTTATGGAACATGGTTATTCGGCCCTTGTGCATATGCTCTGCCAAGACTTGCCGGCAGGCACCACAGGGACTGATATAATCACCTTGTGGTGCATAAATCGCCATTTCAAGAAAATCCCGGGCACCGCAAGAGCGGGCTTTCCCTATGGCAACACGTTCGGCGCAGAGGCCCTTTTGCCAATCGGATATCTCAATATTGACACCGGAGTAAACCCCTTTCTCTGTTTTGAGCAGGGCGGTCACCGGAAAACGTGAGTAAGTAATTAAGCATCGGTCTGTCAATTCCAAAAGACGTTTCGGATCATGAGTGATCTGTTTTTCCGATGTATAAAAGAGGGCGTTATCAGGTATGGGTTCACCCTCCTCTAAGTATGTTACTGATAAATGAAACCGGTTTGCCCACTGTTCCAGAGAATTATCCGGTTTCAACAACTCATTTTCCGTATTCATGATCTTTGGAGAGTACAATTTTTCAGGCCTATCTCCTTCACTCAAGCATGAAAAAATGGCGGCTTGTACAGGTTCAATAGTTAGTGGAAACGAGATATTTTCAATCCTGACTCCCGGATATAGCTTTTCTGATTTCCCCTTCACAAAACAGACATCTTCTGTATTTGAATATGGCACATAGCAACGTTCCCGCAAGGTATTCCAAAAGATGGGTTTCATGTGCTTAAATGTTTCGATTTATAGTGTCAGATGTAATGACATGACCGTATTTAATCATACGTCTGTGTGTCCGGACGCTATCCCGGTCATGTGCATTTCATCTGTTTATAATTTTATGATTCACAATGTCACATGGAGGATCCATGGATATAATCATGTGCCTGTGTGTCCGGACGCTATCCCGGTCATGTGCATTTCATGGTGTGAATATTTGGATGGATTTTTCTGTGGAGTCA
>CAYMBG010000017.1:0-9626 GCA_964388615.1 uncultured Chitinophagales bacterium
GGTATCGGCTCAACTTTTTGAGGATTTTGAATCGGGCTCCAAAGGGGCTTATTCCGCCGGCACTGTGGAGCTGGAGAGCGGACCCTGGTTGCTGGACGAAGCGCTTCTTGGAAATCAGAGCGGCGACAAACGGATTGGCAGCCAGTCTGTGCGTATGCAAGGAGAACATATCTCCATGGAATTTGACACAAACGGGGCCGGTGAAGTGCGGTTTTATCACGCCAACGCCGGGTTTTCCGGAGATACAGGGGGGCGATTGCAGCTTCAGTATTCCCAAGACGGTGGTGGGAGCTGGATTGATGCCGGGCAGGAACTTGTCTGTCCGGATGGTGACCTGGAGCAGGCTTCCATTGATATTGGTCAGAGCGGCAGCATTCGGTTCCGCATACTCCATACCGCCGGCGGGCGAATCAGAATCGACCACTTCCAGGTGACCGAGTTCATCGAGGAGACAGATGATGCCAGGCTTCATGTGGAGTTTGACGGAGAAGCCACCGAAGCGGGAACGGAAATCGATTTTGGACATGTCCTCAAAGACAGAAGCGCAGAACTACCTCTGCGCATGAGCAATACGGGTCAGGATACGCTGGCAATAACCGGTTTAAGTGTCACCGGAAACGTTTTTGGAGCAGAAGGCACGGTTCCAGAGCAGCTTGAACCCGGAGCATCATCTGACTTGATACTAACATTCCGCCCCGAAAGTGACGTATCCTATACCGGCACACTGCAGATTGAAAGCAATGACCCGGAGCTGCCGGTTTTTGAAGCCAGCCTAACCGGATTCGGCCTGGATCCGGACGCCCCCATGGATATTGCGGATGCACGTGAATTACCCATGGGAACCCTTGTAACGGTCAGTGGATGGGTAACGGTCAGCAGCCAGTTCTCCGGACCGGTCTATTTTGAAGATGAAACCGGCGGCATTGCCTGGTATAATGGTGAAAAGATGCCGGATGAATGGGCACTTGACCTACAGATCGGGGATTCTGTTGTTGTAACAGGTCACATTGGCGAGTTTCATGAAATGGTACAGCTCGTGGATGATGAGTCCCATGTGGTCTTTCCAGAGCCTGCCGGCATGGTTGAACCAGATGTAATCACGCTGGAACAACTCAATACCGGTGATTACGAAGGCCGGCTGGTCCGTATTGAAGATCTCTACTTTGAAGAGTCCGGTTTATTTTCAGCAGGAGAAAACTATGACGTATCGGATGCTACAGATAATGGACAGGTCAGAGCTGATAGTTTCACAGATATCGGAGGCCGCTCAATCCCCAACGGACCTGTTCACATTACAGGTATTGCAAGCCGTTTTTTACAAACCCGTCAATTAATTCCTCGTTACTATGATGATATAGAGGAAGCTACTGATGGTCCGGTCATCGCCACATCCGCACCCTTTGAGACTTCCGCCAGTGACAATACCATCACATTTGAGTGGAATACAGAACAAGAAGCTCACTCTGAAATCAGATACGGAACCACCCGGGATCTGGAACAAGGAGCTGTCGTAAGTGAATCACGGACAAACGCCCACCATCTTACCATAGAAGATCTTGATCCCGCCTCGGTATACTACATACAGATACGCTCAGCCGCCGATGCCGATACCAGTTTCAGCAACATCCAGTTAACCTCCACCGCTTCCCCCGCCGAAGCCACCGGTGAAATTCACACGTACTTCAACAAAAGTGTCAACCATACTCTGGCGTCCGATCGTGAGGCAAATGCGGATGTAAACTTCCGGGACAAGCTGATTGAACGCATAACAGATGCCGAACATACCGCGGAGCTGGCATTTTACAATATCAGCGGCGAGGTCGGTGGTGAAGTAGCGGATGCCATCATAGATGCTCAGCAGCGCGGCGTGGCGGTAAGGGTGATCGCATCCGGACACACCGGTACTACCAACGCCGTTATCAGCCGTCTGCAAGACTCCGGCATACATGCTGTTCAAAGTCCGGGAGAAGAGCAGCAGCATAACAAGTTTGCGGTATTTGATGCTAATCATACCGACGCGTCCCGAACCTGGGTGGTGACCAGCTCCTGGAACGCCACCGACTCCGGAACCTACAGTCAGTATCAAAACATGTTGAACATACAGGATGTGGCGTTGGCAAGAGCTTATTTACTGGAGTTTAACCAAATGTGGGGTTCCGACTCCGGCCGTTTCAACAGGCAGCAAGCCCGGTTCAGCGAAGAGAAGAAAGTGGTAAACCCCTCCGTTTTCTTCCTCGGGGAAGATCAGACACAGGTGAGGCTCTATTTTAGTCCGCAGGGCAATACGGAGTCCGAAATCAACCGTATGCTTGCCACAGCCGAGTCCAATATCGATCTCTCTCTGAATCTCATCACACGCAGGCCGCTATCCAACACCATGCGTGACAGGCATAATAGCGGAGTCAAAGTGCGGGGTGCCATCGGACAGATTACCGGAGAAGGCAGTGAGTGGGAATATCTGAGTAGCTGGGCGGATGTCCATGAATTTTCTCACAGCCAGCACGGACTGCTCCATCACAAATATGCGATCATTGACGCCGAGACCGGCTCTGAAAATGCCAAAGTTATTACCGGCTCCCATAACTGGTCCAGAAACGCAAATACCCGCAATGATGAAAACACTCTGATCATCTTCGACCCTGGTATAGCCAACGAATACCTGCAGGAGTTCGCCATGCGCTATAAACAGGCCGGCGGAGAAGATTCCTTCCGAATCCCTACCGATACGCAGCTCAGTGGTGAGGTTCCGGAACAGTTTGAAGTTTACCAGAATTATCCCAACCCGTTTAATCCAAGTACCACCATATCTTTTCAACTTCCCGCCGATGATGCGGTATCCCTACGCGTGTATGATTCGCTGGGTCGACGGGTTGCAACCCTGCTGTCGAATGAGTTTATGCCGGCCGGGCGTCATCAGGTAACACTGAACGCTTCTTCCCTTGCAAGTGGCATGTATATCTACCGTGTGATGCTTCAGGACGGACAATCTGTTACCCGAAAAATGACCCTTATCAAATAGTTTCCATCGTTTATACGGTTCACGAACAGGTAATCACAGACTTGAATACAACAATGAAACAACTTGCCATTATTTCTCTCCTGCTTCTATGTCACCCGGCATATGCCCTTTCGGATAACGAAGACAGGTCACACATCCCATCCTCGAAAACCTTTGATGTGGTCACCTGGAATATCGAGTGGTTTGGTGATAAAAGCCGTGGTCCGTCTGATACCGAACTTCAGTTTCAAAATGTAGTGCAGATTATAGACAGTTTGCAGGCTGACCTGATCGGGGTGCAGGAAATCTACGACGGTGAGCAGTTTGAACGGTTGTTAGACAGTCTTAAAAACTACGATGGTTTTATTACCAATTACGGATGGGGAGGCGATCCAGACGCACCGGGTCTGGATGTTGGTTTCATCTACAACAATCAAACCATTCAGGCACGAAGCAACCGCGTCGTCACCGGATACGGTTTCACAAGCTATGATTGGGCATCCCGCTTTCCGCTCGAATTTGAATTTGTGGTCAAGATCGGTTCCACTTCTGTCAGGATGAACGCTTTGGTGGTACATGCCAAGGCCAGGAGTGACTTTTCGTCATATGAGCGCCGTGTAGAGGCATCCGGGCAGATTAAAAACAACTACTTTGATGAGCATTTGCTTCAGGTTCCGCTTGTGTATCTGGGAGATTACAACGATACCATGAATAACTCCATCGCTGGTGATGACCTCACCTCTCCCTATCAAAATTTTATTGATGACCCTTACTACGAAGTGGTCACTTTGCCACTTGAAGAAGCAGGCGAAGCGTCATGGCCCGGAATCGGGAGCCGTTATGATGCGAGCATGCTCGACCATATCACCATTAATCGTTTCCTTTCAGAAGAATGGCTGCGTGACTCCGAACAGGTTTACCAACCGGAATACATTGATCGATACACTCAAACCACCTCCGATCACTACCCGGTCCGTGTCCGGTTTGACATAACAGGTGAAGCGACCCTTACCAATGCTGTTAATCAGATCCACAATAGCCCGGAGGAAGCATCCCCGGAATCTACCCGGCTGTTGAACAACTACCCGAATCCGTTCAATCCCTCCACGTTTATTCCTTTCCAGCTCTCTGAACCCGCGCAGGTGAGTATCGTGATCTATAATATCCTGGGCCAAGTCATCGCCCGTCCGATTCAGAACCGTACATTTCTTACTGGAGAGCATCGCGTGGAGTTTGATGCCGCCCGGTTTCCTTCCGGTCTTTATATCTACGAAATGAAGATAAATGGCGGCAAACGCTATTCCCGGTCCATGATGCTTGCAAAGTAATTTATCGGAAACGCGTCAACAGGGCCTGTATACAGATCAACCCTTATTTTTGAGCCAACTGGTCAACTTTTTCCGCACTTCTTTGCTGGATGAGATCCAGATGTTTTTGGCCGCTTTCCGCGACCATTCGATAGGCTTCCCTTGCCTGGTCATATTTGTTGTTGTACTCCAGGGATTTGGCGTAATAGTACCGGAAAATAATGTTATCCGGCCACTGTTCCACCAGAGAAGATACGACTCTGAGGGCATCGTCATACCTCTCTTCCCGTTGGTAGAGATAAGTCAGAATCATGCGTGCATCGGTACTCGTGTGCGTACTTTTCTGCGAAGCTTCCTCCAGTTTTTCAAAACCGGTAGCCTTATCGCCATTGAGACCTGCAAAACTGGTAAGCCATTTTGCCTCACGCGGGATATTCCCCACCATGTAATTGAATACCCCTTGTCCGATCAGAGCATCCGGATGACTACTATCCATGCTCATCAATTTGCGTGTAAAAGAAAAACCGTTGGCGCCGCTCTGTAATGCTGTACGGTATTGTTTCTCGGAAGCAGCAACCAGTCCCCTGTATCCATATAATCCACCCATCATCAGCACTACCGTAGTGTCATTGGGATGCTGGTCCAGGTACTCATTCCCGATCCTTACCGCCTTTTGTGACTTCTCCAGAAAGCGTTGGGCGACCTCAGGCTCCTCCCCTGCAAAAAAATACTTCCAGAAAGGAAGCATCGCTTCAAAAAAGTAGGGGCGCAGATCGTTCGGGTCACTACTTGTCAGCTCATCCAGAATTGCTTCAGCATCCTCCCAGTGTGATTGATAAAAAGCATGTATGGCTGATTCCAGACGGTACTCTATATCGCTGTAGTTCTCGTGCTTTTCAGCTTTAGTGTTCATAGCTGTTAGTTCAGCCGAGGCTGTGATGATAATAAATGTTATTAGCAGCGTTCGTTTAAGCATATGTATCAACAGAAACAAAACATAATCACAAACGTTCAGATAAAAGAAAATTAGTCATCAAAAGACCCTTCTCCCAAACGCCCTTCGGTGCTGGCCACCGCCACCGCCACCGCAGCATCCCCGGTTATATTTACTGCAGTCCGGCACATGTCAAGAATTCGGTCAACGCCCAATATTAGGGCAATTCCTTCGACAGGTACCTCAACGGCTTGCAGCACGATAACCAGCATGATAATGCCGGCGCCCGGAACTCCCGCCGTCCCTATAGACGCAAGTGTTGCCGTGATAACAATAATCAACTGCTGTGAAAGCGAGAGGTCAATACCGACAGCTTGTGCGATAAAAACAGCGGCCACAGCCTGATAAAGACTGGTACCATCCATATTAATCGTTGCTCCGACAGGCAGTACAAAACTGGCCACTTCTTCATGCACCCCGAGTTTTTTTTCGACACGTTCCATGGTTAGAGGCAGTGTCGCAAGGCTGGAACTGGTACTGAAACCCAGAAGCTGGGCCGGCCGGATCCCCTTCAAGAAATTTTTCATACTCATATTGCTGAACATCTTGAACAGGGAGGTATAAATAATCGCCACTTGTAATAGCAATCCAAGTATAACGACCAGGCCGTACATTAGTAAGGCTTGCAACAGTTCAATGGTCCGGGTCAGATCTTCCCCACCAAGTTCCACAATAACCGAGGCGATCAAGGCAAACACTCCATAAGGAGCTATTTTCATGATCATCTCCACAATTTTTATCACAACCTCATTAAGTGCGTCAAAAAAATCGACCAGCACACGTGACTTATCCTCGGGAATTTTCATCAAGCCTATCCCGATAATGAGAGCTACAAATACTATTTGCAGCATATTGGCATTATCGGAAGCAGCCGCAAAAAAGTTGGAAGGAACAATATCAACAATAAACTGCAGCGGACTCCGCTCAAGTAATTCGGTTGCCGCTTCCTCCTGTCCCTCGATGTTTTCCTGATAGCTGGTAAACAGGCCGTCCCGCGTGTCTTCCGGTAAAACTTTTCCCGGTTCGAATATATTGACCACTGTCAGACCTATAGTGATGGCAAAAACGGTAGTGACCATATAGATACCGATGGTCTTACCTCCCATTCGGGAAAGCTTTGTAAGGTCGTTCAAATTCGTAATGCCCACTATCAATGAGGCAATGACCAGAGGTACGGC
This sequence comes from uncultured Chitinophagales bacterium, assembly GCA_964388615.1. Lineage (GTDB taxonomy): Bacteria > Bacteroidota > Rhodothermia > Balneolales > Natronogracilivirgulaceae > SLLW01. The sequence continues at coordinate 6,478 of CAYMBG010000017.1, forward strand.
CACCAGTTGAAGCATCCGAATAAATATCGTGCCGACCGGCTCAATAAAATTCAAGGTGAAATCCTGAAGGCCGGTCAGTATGGCAACAATACCAAAGACAAGCCCGGCTATCAAGCCTATCAAAATTTGCCAATGGAGCGTTTTGTACCAGGGCATAATGAAAACGTTATGGTTTAAAAATCATTCAGGTCATAGACCACATAAACGGCACATTCTACTGTCATTTTTATACTTGAATCAGACCGGATTCACTCACATCATAACGGCCTCAGTACAACAAAAAAGCGATTAGTGCTGCGATTCCTGTTGCCAGGAAATTAACCCCGTTGTTATCAGGTATCACCCTTCCGAAAAGCCTGAGAAATGGTAATTTCCGAGCAAGAAGCATGAGGCGGTGGATCCACTTGTGAACCTGGAAAATTGCACCAAGATAGGAATCCACAACACAACCTGAAAACGCAGATATCAGTATTATGCCGGCAACTCTGAAATCCGGTGTCCATTGGCTCACTAAAAACAAAAGCGCCATCAGGATAGCGGCTATCAATCCGGATAATGTTCCTTTCCATGTGACTGCGCCATCGGTGCCGGATTCCACTTCCCTAAAGGTGGTAACAAGACGAGCATGATCAGAAAGGCGTTCTCCGGTCACAGATGCCCAGGTATCTGATGATGCAGCAGCAATTGCAGCAGCCGCTGTTACCTGGAATATCGGCTCATTCAACACCGTGTACAAGATCAGGAAAAGTACAAACCAGAACGCATTGGCCCAAACCTGACCTCCTTTTCGTCGTTCATTATTCCAGGGTACTGCTGCCTTGCCATATTTGTATTGCAGCCATTTGGACAACCCATAACTGCTGAAAAAAAAGAAGAGTAACAGCACGGCACCCGTCACACCCCCCAGACCCAAAGCAACTGTACCAACTATCAATGCAGCGGCGGCACCATCGATCGAGAGGCTGTTGTTAAGCAGTGTGACCGTTACAGCTATCAAACTCAGACCAAGAGCAACCAATATCCAGATGCGCTGCGTCGGATCGGCAACCAGAATAAAAAGCGCTATAAGCACACAGCCCGTTAAATAATTGAGAAGACGATCAGTCACGTCTATTCGGTACCCGAAGTTGAGCCTGAGTTTTGTTGTTTTTCCGCATTTTCCTGCTCAATTAGTTGCGGATCCGTGCGAAAAATAGCCGTGGCAACAACAGCAAATCCACCAAGCACCAATAAGGGAGCTATGTAAAGAGATACGAACCCAAACTGCCGGCTTTCAATATACATGCTTCCAAAGCCGACAATAATACTGAGAATACCATAGAAAAGCAGTTTATAGTTGTAGCTTGTCAGCAACATCGGTTTGAACGACTCCTTTTTGCGGCGTCGGGACCGTTTTTGTCGTTTATTTTTATTCATAGGTTATTCCGTTCTTAACGGGTAAATGCATAGATATGTACGATTTCCCAAACTGGTATTTGATGGCTGTCGCGTTTCTTTTCTCAACGGAAAAAGATAGCCTGTATTGGTCTGTTTATCAACTTTTTCAATGATTCAAATGGCCGGGCTACTTGATCGGCCCGGAAGACCCGGAATACCTGTCAGCCATATGCGAGCAACATTCGTGAGAAAATGGTATCATTTGATCTCCAACCAATTGTCCACTTTCCCATGTGGCGCTACCCATGAAAAAGCTGCAGGACTTTGGTGCTTTCATAAGAAATTAAACAGCTTTAGGATGTATACAAATTACTTATTCCGCCTTTTGACATTGATGCTTATCCTTAGTGCCTGCAATAACGGTGCCGAACACCTGAGCGATGCAGAAACCGGGGGCATCGGTCCCACAGATCCCGATGCCACTGCCGAAACAGTTGCACTTTTCCACAATTTAAAAGAGCTGTCCGGGGATCATATCCTGTTCGCACACCAACACGCAACCGAGTATGGACATCGTTGGCGCGGTGATGATAACAAATCCGATGTCAAGCTTGTTACCGGTTCTCATCCAGCTGTTATTGGAGTAGATTTCATGTGGCTGTCCAACCGGCCGCGTGAAGATATTGAAGAGGAGAAGGAACGCCTGCGCAAATACATTGTAGAAGCATATGACCGGGGCGCCGTGATCACTGCGGGCTGGCATTTTCATAATCCGGTTTCCGGTGACCGATTCTATTATGAGGAAGAGGAATCGGTTGCAGCTGTTGAACATATTATACCGGGAGGAAAGGCCCATGAGGATTACAAGCGTATCCTGGAAGATATTGCAGATGTGGCTCATAGCGTGGTCGGTTCGAATGGAACATTGGCACCCATCATTTTCCGGCCCTACCATGAATTTGACGGGGACTGGTTCTGGTGGGGAAAATCCTGGACGGATCGTGATGACTTTATCACATTGTGGCAGTTTACCGTTACCTATCTGCGTGATGAACTGGGAGTTAATAATTTTCTTTATGCGTTCTCCCCAGACAATCGTTACGACACGCTTGAAGAGTATTTGGAGCGTTATCCCGGCGACTCCTACGTAGATTTGGTGGGAATGGATAATTATGCTGATATGGGACGTGACCGTTATGATCTTGAAGCAGCTATACACAAATTGAAGATTGTCTCGGATTATGCAAAGGACAGAGGCAAAATTGCCGCTTTCACCGAAACCGGTTTGGAGACTTTACTTGATACCACCTGGTGGACCGACACCCTGCTCGAAGTAGTCAAAGCCGATGGGCTGGAATTGGCCTATGTACTGGTTTGGCGCAATGCCACCAATTCAGATCATTACTACGCGCCATTCCCAGGACAGGTCAGCGTCCCGAACTTCATGGAATTTTATGAAGATCCCTTCACCTTGTTTGAAGAGGACCTGGAAAACATATACAGCTTTTGAGTTTTTGATCGACGTGTCACCGATAACAAAAAAAATGAATCACACCCCCGTTTCCATTGCCCTGCTGCAATCCCCTTGTGGCCCGGATATCGCATCCAATATTGAAACTACCAAAAAACAAATTTGCGAAGCGGCCGACAGCGGAGCCCGGATTATCATCCTGCAAGAGCTGTTTGCATGGCCTTACTTCTGCCGTGAGGTAGATGAGCGTTACTTTGAATGGGCCGGGGCTGTCCCCGGAAAAATTACCGAAACTCTTGGG
>CAYMBG010000017.1:9726-19051 GCA_964388615.1 uncultured Chitinophagales bacterium
GCGTTACTTTGAATGGGCCGGGGCTGTCCCCGGAAAAATTACCGAAACTCTTGGGACATTGGCAGCCAGGCTTGGAGTTGTCATTGTCGGTTCTGTTTTTGAAAAGCGGGCAGATGGTATCTATCATAACACGGCTGCCGTACTGGATGCCGACGGCCAATATCTGGGTAAATATCGAAAAATGCACATCCCGGAAGATCCTGGCTTTCATGAAAAATTTTACTTTACACCCGGAGATCTTGGTTATTCGGTATTCGAAACCCGTTATGGAAGAATCGGCGTTCTAATCTGCTGGGACCAGTGGTTTCCGGAAGCAGCGCGTATTACGGCGATGATGGGAGCGGATTTACTGGTCTATCCAACCGCTATTGCCTCCCTGCCGGAAGAAGCGAGTGCACTATCCCGACAGTATCTTAATGCATGGCAAAACATTCAGAAAAGTCATGCTATTGCCAATGGTTGTTACGTAGCTTCCGTTAACCGGGTTGGAACAGAATCGCAATTGACGTTCTGGGGTAATTCGTTTCTATGCGGACCCACCGGCGAAATCATCTCCAACGGAGGTACCCATCAAGAAATAGTGACCGGAGAGATGGATCGCTCCGTAATTGATAAACATCGCACCACCTGGCCTTTTTTCCGTGACAGGCGCATTGATTCTTATCAAAAGATCACATCCCGTTGGCTGGATTAGTGCCGTCAGGGGCTCATGCTTGCTAAAGACTCTTTTGAGACAAACAGGTAATCATGTGTCAAGTGGGTTCAGACATCCATCCCACCCTCATCGTCACATCGCACATGATGATCAGAAATCTGCCGATAGATTGAAGTGAACCTTGCCATTGTGAAGAGGGTCGTCAGATGATACCGCATAAGTAAATTGCATGATCCCGATTGGTGTGCGATACCGGAAACCAAAACCTCCGGAATATATCCAATCCGAAGCTCCTCCATGATCATCTCCCACCATTCGTGGCATGTCATAGACGCCGGCGGCCGCAAACACAAAACCGTGTGAGTACGGATCCAGCAAATAACGATATTCCAACTCTCCCCAGCCATAACGAGCGACATGGAACTGCTCCTCATGATATCCCCGAATGGAATTCGAACCACCCAGACGCATAAGGTCCGTTTCGGAATACTCCGGTGATTCCAAACTAGCTCCATGAAAGCCCAAAGCTATAACCTGACGGCTCAATGGACTTATATAAGAAGTAAATGAACTCCGGACCGATTGCTGGAACATCGACCCCCGGCTTTGCAACTCCTCTGCCCTTGGGTCTGAGATTCGTCGAAAAATTGATGCGACATGAATGTCAAACATCATCCCCTCTGTCGGACTTAGACGACTGTCGGTGTTGTCAAATGAAAATCCGGCTCCTGCCGAGTAACTCTGACCATCTAAAACCCGGACGGGCAATGCAGGATCGGGATTAGCCGATATCCCTTCACGACTCAACCGAAACGAGATCTCCCGTGCGGGGTTCCACATATAAGTACCCGCTATCTCCAATTCCCTGACCTGGTAACTGGTGTCTTGTTGTAGGAATCGAAACTCCATTGACCCGCCAAGAGGAGCGCCCCCAATCCACTGTCTGCCATAACCGGTATGAAGCCGGGTCACCCTGTTTTGCAGCCTTTCATAATTGATGTTCATACGGCTTCCCACCCAACCGACATTCCGGATAAGCATCGAACCACGACCAATCACATCGTAACCATCCCTCTGCCCGGGTGCGTATCCGAACATCAGGTCAAAATTATTGGCGCGACGCTCAGTGACGTCATAATAGATGTAGGGATCTCCATCATTCAGGTAGATATCCCCCTCGCTGACCTCGTGAAACAAATCTGTCCTTTCCAGACTCTTGCGCCCCCGTTCAAAGAGCTCCGGTGTAATAAGATCATTTTCCCTGATGTAAGTGGCCTTTTCAACAAAATCAGGATCATGTTGCTCCAGCCCTCCTACTCTTGCCCCTGCTGCATGAAGACGTTCACCTGGTATGATTTCGGCATCGATGTGTACATCACACGCGGATGGCTGTATATCAAAAGCTGTTATTTCAACAGCCGCAAGTGGAAAGCCTAGTGATGCATAATGGCGGACATATCTGCGAAATTCTTCCTGCAACAGATCCGTATCAAAAACATCTCCCTCGCCGTAGAATGATATCACGTCATCAGGTTGCAATCCAATGTCCGGTTCTTCCGGGTTCTGATCCTTTGCGGCCACCTCCCCATTCAACGGTTTTTGCCATTCCGTTTGAGCGCTGCCTCCGTTCAGCTCATAATTCAGGGAACCAATGGAAAATCGGCAACCGGGATTGACATAAATGTGAATTTCTACAAGTTGCGAATCCAATATCCGAACACTATCAACTTCTGAGTGAAAAAACCCCCGGTTTACATAGTAAGGGGTTAACTGTTGCGAGGCGATCTCTTCCAGTTGCCCTTCATCAGCTTCGGATTGCGCAAGTGGTTGCAGCAGATCCCGTAATTCTGCCGAAACTGATGATCTGGCTCCATCCTCAAAAAGAATCAAGACTGTTTCGGAGGCTACCGGTTCCGGGACCCCTTCCCTGGTCACGAAAAAAACCGCAAAAATTAAAAGCAAGAGCAGCTTGCGATAGAAAATAAACCCCCTTTTCAAAAACATGAGATCATACCAGGTTTTGATATGATACCGGCAGAACCTGTGTCTGAAGTTACACCGGATGATCCTGTCAGAAGGAACATAATCTATGGAATATCAACGCAGCATATCCTTGACAAACCCGGGCAGCGCAAAAGCTCCACGATGTATTTCCTCGTTATAGTACTGTAACGCCGAATCCATCCGCCTGGTACCTTCACTCACACGTTTCATCACATCCGGATCATGCGGATGTATACCTTGCGAGGCAAACGCCAAAGACCACATCCCGGCCGGATACAGCGGTATAAAAGCCAAATACATTTCAGATATCCGGAATGTGTTATCCAACGTAGCAAAAAGGTTATGTATGGCGGAGTGATAAGACGGAACCCAGGGGCTTTCGGTTTGAGCGGTTAGCACCCCGTTTTCGGAGAGAGCCTTTCGGCAACGATGATAGAAAGTCTCACTGAACAAATCAGCAGCAGGTCCGACCGGGTCTGACCCATCTATAATGATCACATCATAGGGGTGGTCCACCTTTTCAACAAATCGGATACCATCCTCATAAAGTACGCTGAGCCTGGGGTCATCAAATGCACCCACATTTGGAAGAAACTGCTTGGCGGCCCTTACCACAGCCTCGTCTATTTCAACCATATCCACCTGTTCTACAGAGGGGTGACGCAGAACTTCACGTGCAGTGCCACCATCACCACCGCCAATGATGAGTACTCGTCGTGGATCAGGGTGGGCAAACATTCCCACATGCGTAAGCATTTCATGGTAGACGAATTCATCCTTTTCCGAGAGCATGACCATCCCGTCGATGGTCATCATATTACCCCAGGTATCGGTTTCAAAAACTTCTACTTTTTGGTAGGGGGTTTGCTCGGAAAACAGAATCTTATTGACGCCGACCGTCAGGCCGGTCCGCTCATGGTAATATTCATTGAATTGCATCTGTCAGAGTGTTTTTTTCGGGAAAGTCAACGGAGCATGTTATTCATACCAGAGAACCGCACCGGCAAAAACCGCACCGGCCTGTTCTACCGTATGTTCAACACCTGTGGTTTTGATCTCTTTCAATGCACGTCCACGGTAATCGAAGGCATCTTCAGCCATTTGTTTCACCTTTGCTTCCACAACCGCCAATGGTGCTTTGGCTTCAAATTCCATGATGACCCCTGGCAATGAAGAATCCTCGGGAAGAGCAACTGCGATGGCTGCGGATATAATCTCGCCGGGCAGATCTGAGTCGATATGAGCATAGGCAACAGGAACAAGCGCACCAGCCGGCAGTACGATTTTTTGCCGCTGCACGGCACTCGGAGGGACAATACTGCTCATCCGCACCAGGTTGGTGTCCCCAATCCCCGCATCTAACAGCGCCTGGTCAAAAGCGTTAAGTAGCATTCTTCCCTCTCCGGCACCATGGACCAGTGAAAAGATGTTAGGGGTTCTTACCATATTCATTAAAGCACCTCTGTTTATACCTGGTGGTCACCAAGTTTGGCGGCATTTTGTGGTTTAAAGTGCAGTTTTTGCCCCTCAGCTACTTTAAACAACCCTCTTTTCATTTCCATGGCCGAGGTGTTCATAGAGGAAAAGCCGCTTTTCAGATAATCCTGGATCACCCATGGATCAATCGTTTCGCCGCAGGTAAATATGTCAACAGCAGCATAGGCATACTCGGGCCATGTATGAATCGCCACATGTGACTCAGCAATGACTACCATTCCACTCACCCCGTGTGGACTGAACTGATGAAATTTGTGTGATACAATGGATGCTCCTGAAGCCCGGGTGCCTTCAAGCATCATAGTCTCAATTTGAGAAACATCGTTTAGTGTTTTTTCATCACAGTCGTAAAACTCGACCAGTATTTGTCTTCCCAGTGCTTCCATTTTCGCTCAATTATTTCTTTTAAACTGTTGTGAAAAGCGATTACTGTCGGACAGAAGAATCCTAAAAAACAAATTATGGACATATGAATTATGCAAGGATGTCAGACATATGGCCCTGTGCCGCTTCAAATGCGCTAATTATTTCTCTAACTTGCTGTATTAATGACAGAATCCAAAATTAAAAAAAATTTCTTGATTATAACACGCCCGAAATCAAAAAATTGTACCTGACATTCAAATCAAAACTATACATTATCTCTTTAATTTATTAGTATGAAAATAAAGTAACGCTACCAACGAACTCAAGAAGAGGGGAAAAATCGGTATGGAAAAGTTACAAAACAAGCTCGAAGAATTACTCAAGGGTGCGGACGTCAAACTGAACGGGCCACGCAAGTTCGATATACAAGTTCACAACGACGATCTTTACCGACGGATTTTTGCCAATGGTTCCCTTGGACTGGGAGAGGCCTACATGGAAGGTTGGTGGGATTGTGAGGATCTGGAAGAGCTTTTTTTTCGCTTGTTATCTGCTAATCTTGATCGACGTTTGCACCCGATCCGGTTAGCCGGTGCCTGGGCAAAGGCAACTTTTCTCAATTTACAAACCCATTCCCAGGCATTCAAGATTGGAGAACACCATTATGATATAGGAGATGATCTTTATCAAATCATGCTTGACAAACGCATGATTTACAGCTGTGGTTATTGGAAAGGCACCCGATCCCTGAACAAAGCCCAGGAGCAAAAAATAGATCTCATTTGTAAGAAACTGGGCCTGAAAAAAGGTATGCGTGTGCTGGATATTGGTTGTGGATGGGGCGGTGCATTGCAATATGCCGCTGAAAAATATGGCATTCATGGTGTCGGTGTCACTGTTTCCAGAAATCAGGAGAAGAAAGCCCGTGAAGTGTGCCGGGATTGGCCCATTGAAATACGCTTACAAGATTACCGGGATATAAACGACTCATTTGACCGTATATGGTCGATTGGGATGATCGAACATGTCGGCGCAAAAAACTACCGGACATTCATGAAAGTAGTTCGCCGCAGCCTGAATCCCGGCGGATTATTCCTGCTTCATACCATTGGTGGAAATCGTTCCGTCTCGAAAAGTGACCCCTGGATAAACAATTACATTTTTCCCAACTCCATGATACCCTCAATCAGACAGCTTGGTCTTTCCTGGGAAAACCTTTTTGTGATGGAAGACTGGCATAATTTCGGTATATACTATCGAAAAACGCTACAAGAGTGGGAGCGAAATGTACAAAAACACAAGCAGTACATTCTGGATAAATACGGAGAATCGTTTTTCCGGATGTGGCACTATTATCTGCAAAGTTGTGCCGGTTCTTTCAGGGCCAGAAAAAACAACTTGTGGCAAATCGTTTTATCACCAGAGGGGGTTCCGGGGGGATATACATCCATCCGGTGATATCAGCCGGTTATTTTTTTGATAGTCATCAGTAAAATCGCCTCGGGTGTCTCCTTGCTGAAACCTTTTATTGCTTTATCGGCATCCAAAAGGGTTTCAAAGAGTCCCGGGCAAACACCCAGCGGATAATTGCGACCGGCCCGGTTTAATTTTTTGAAGTAAAAGGTGCTGTTGACCCCAACCTGTTCACGAATCTGATCCGGAGACAGTCCTTTGCGGTTCAGCCGCTGAATATGCCAGATCTTTCCAAAGCTCGCGTACAAGAAACCGATCATTTTAATCACTTCTCCTGCAGGCGATTCCGCTTTTGTGATCATTTGTTGTGCGATAAACATCGCTTTTTCTCTTTGACGTTCCATAAGGGCATCCGAGAACTCGAACATGGTATATTCTCTTGAAAGACCAACAACCTCACGAACATCCTTCTCGGATATCGCACGATCCCCTTCCCGGTAGGTTGATAGCTTTTCGATTTCCACGGTCAACTGTTGAAGATTATTACCTACATGATATGCCAATAACTGGATGGCTGTATCGGCTATCTCCAGTTGGTGCTCCGTTTTTGCCCAATCCGTAATCCACTGTTGCAAGCGATAATCCGGTACCGGCTCAAAAGTTTGAGAGGTAACCCGTTCACTTTTCTTCAGTGCTTTCCCAATTTTTGTTGTGGAGGCGGGACGCTTTTCATTAACAAGAATTAAGAGGGTCGTTGGATTCGGCTGATTGAGATAAGAAACCAGATCTTCGACATGGCCACTTCCACCTGCAGTGCTTCCAGGCGCGTTATCGTCATCGTTCTCCTGTCCGGTGATGTTTTGTCCCGGATTCTTGGAGAATATTTTCATAAACTCACGGACAATCACAACCCGTTTCTCTGCCATCATGGGAAAACTTCTGCAGATACCGATCAGATTCTCTATGGTCAGGTCCTGTCCATAGAGAATGTCCAGGTTAAAATCTTTTGACTCCTCCGGTATAAGGGCAATTGCAGCATCCTGCAGACGATCCAGGAAAAAAGACTCCTCTCCAAAGATCCCGTATACCGGCTTTGTATTATTTTCCTCAAACTCTTTAAGCAGAGCCCTGTAGTGTTCAAGACTCGATGATTTTGCCATGGTGATTTACACCCCACTCATTCTTGATCTTTCAATTGCTGCATGTTCTCAGGAATACCATATTCAGGATACAGCGGAGGAGTACATTCCTTCACTTTCCGCTATTGGAATCATAATCAATGTCATCTGAAATCTACGGGTATAAACGGCCCATCATCCTTGGAAACGGTATGGTCTCACGCACATGCTTAAGCCCGCACAACCAAGCCACCGTACGCTCCAGCCCAAGACCGAATCCGGAGTGTGGAACGGAGCCAAATCTTCTCAAATCCAAATACCAGCGAAATTGCTCCTCTGACAAACGGTGTTCCTGAAGCCGCATTTTCAGGGTTTCCAGATCCTCTTCTCGTTGCCCCCCTCCTATGATCTCACCATATCCTTCTGGCGCCAACATATCAACGCCAAGTGCGATTTTTTCATTTTCCGGGTCCCTTTTCATATAAAATGCCTTTATCTCCGCCGGATAACCATAAACCATTACCGGAGTCTGCTCGTCCATGGTAAGTAACGTTTCATCACTGCCGCCAAAATCTTCTCCCCATTTCTTATTCAATGCAGATTTTTTCCAAACAGGGATATTTCTCAAATCTTCCTCGATCTGATCAAGTCGTGCATTTATCTCGCCGCGCCTGCGATCAATCTGAAACTTTCGTCCCTTTTTAGCCTGACCAAACTCATCATCCAATTGCGACAACTCCTCTCTAAGCTCTCCGGCCTCCGTTTCACGTTCAGATGCCATTTGATCCAGCTTTTGCTGCATCTGTGATGATTGGAGCCGTTCTACCGCCTCTGTGTAGCTGATTCTTGGGAAAGGTTTCCGGATTTGTTCCAGAGCCTGGAGATCACGCTCGAGCACTTGCAGCTCGGAACTGTTTTTATCAATCACCTCAGATACGATAAAACTTACCATTTCCTCAGCCAAATCCATGTTCATCTGGAGATCGAAGAAGGCCATTTCAGGTTCGATCATCCAGAATTCCGTAAGATGGCGCCGGGTCTTGCTCTTTTCCGCACGGAAAGTGGGTCCAAAGGTATAGATTTTTCCGTGCGCCATGGCCATTGCCTCACCATAAAGCTGGCCTGATTGTGTAAGGTAGGCTTTACGGTCAAAATAATCGGTCTCGAAAAGATTCGTAGTACCCTCCGCCGCATTTCCGGTAAAAATTGGAGCATCCATCTGTATAAATCCGCGCTCCTGGAAAAAGCGGTGAACAGCATATATAATCGTGTTACGAACACGCATGGCAGCCCACTGCTTACGGCTGCGCAGCCAGAGATGGCGATGTTCCATCAAAAACTCTACACCATGCTCCTTGGGCGTGATCGGATACTCCTCCGCTTGAGAAATGGTTGTAAGTGTGGTGACGTGCAATTCATAACCACCTGTGCTGCGGTCATCCGCCTTCACCATGCCGGTTATTTCCAATGCACTTTCCTGTTGAAGTTCTTGGGCCTCTTGCCAGACTTTTTCCGGCACATCATCCCGGGCCACAATCGTCTGGCAAAGTCCGGTGCCATCACGGACAATGATAAAAACCAGTTTTTTACTGGTCCGGATATTGTAAACCCAGCCTTTCAATGTAGCCTGGCGGCCATCATACTCAGAAATATTATTGATATATACCATGGATATTTTACATCATTGTTATTCAGATCCCGGACACTCAGTTCGATCCTTCCTGTATCGTGTCTTCTGTGGTCGACCCCTCATTTTCCGGCATCAGAACCGTTTCGGTCATTTCATCTTCATCAAAAAAAGTATCACAAAGATCGCGAATTTGTCCGGCATCTGCACGATCAATTTCCGCCACAAGTTCGTCAAGTGTAACATACCGCTCATAATAGACTTCACTTTTCGCCAGCCGGGTCATCCTGTTGCTCATACTCTCCTGCGATAACAACAGTTTGCCCTTGAGTTGTGATTTCGCCTCATCCAATTCTTTGCCGGGAATGGGCTGCTGGCGGAGTGATCGAAGTTCGGTCAAAACCAACTCTCTCATATGATCCACATATGCACGATCGGTACCGGCGTAGATTCCAAAAATTCCACTGTCCCGAAAGGCCTCCATGAAAGATTGAATGTGATAACAGTAGCCGTACTTTTCGCGGATATTCTGATTAAGCCTGGAACTCATTCCGGAGCCAAGGACTGTATTGGCAAGAAGAAGTTTATAGCGATCATCATCCACAGCAGATAACGCCCTGCGTCCAAGCATGAAATGCGTCTGCT
>CAYMBG010000017.1:19151-33195 GCA_964388615.1 uncultured Chitinophagales bacterium
CGATCATCATCCACAGCAGATAACGCCCTGCGTCCAAGCATGAAATGCGTCTGCTCAATGGGGCGCTTCAAAACGGTCTTAGTGGGCACATAATCAGTCATCGGTTGATCTCCGTTGGGGCGGGCATGGACTTCCGGCGACTCAAAATATTGCTCGACCAATTCAACTACACGGTCGTGATCAGCGTTACCAGCCACGGCGATAATAACATTTGATGGATGGTATTGCTCTTTGAGGTAACCAAACAGATCCTTTTGCTGAAATGCGTTTACCGTAGATTCATACCCGATAATCGGCCTTCCCAATGGATGAGGTTGAAACAATTTTTTGTGAAACTCCTCAAAAACATAATCTTCCGGATTATCACGGTACATTTTCATCTCCTCGATGACCACCTTCTTCTCTTTTTCGATCTCATCCTCAGGAAAGCGGGAATGCAACACCATGTCCGTAAGTACATCCAATGCCGTTTCAAGCTCAGAATCCAGACACCGGGCATAGTAACAGGTTAACTCCGGAGAAGTGAAGGCATTGAGATATCCACCCACAGCCTCCATACTCTGGGCAATGTCATAGGGAGATCTCCGCTCGGTTCCCTTGAATAGCATGTGTTCCAGGAAATGGGTGATACCGGCCTGGCTCTCTTTCTCGTGCCGGCTACCGGTTTTTACCCATATACCAGCGGAGAGACTACGAACTGTTTTTATGGTTTCGGTAACAATTCGTAGTCCATTTGAAAGCGTGGTCTTCCGAATGCGGTCAGGTGAACTCATAGTACAATAATTCTCGAATTAGGGATTGACTTACCATGGAAACGGGCGTCTGGTCAGGCGCCTCAAAAAAAAAGCGTCGCCTGATAAGTGACGACGCTTTTTAAAAAAATCAGGTCAGGTGAATCCAATGTAATGACAATTCATACAAAAAAATCACCAAACCCGGGAAACAGATTAGCTTTCCTCTTTGGGGATCAATGCTTTGCGGGACAGGCGAAGTTTTCCGCCATCTTCCACCTTAAGCAACATGACCTCGATCTCTTCCCCTTCCGAAAGCACGTCGGTCACTTTGTTGATCCTCTTGTGATCAAGCTCCGAGATGTGAAGCAGTCCGTCACGTCCCGGCATAATCTCCACAAAAGCACCATACTCCTTAATGGAACGCACCGTACCGGTGTAGATCTCACCCTCCTCCAGATCTCCGGTTATACCTTTGATCTTCTGGACAGCGGCATCAATTTTCTCCTTGGTATCACCGGATATCGTAACAACGCCTTTGTTACCGACTTCCTCAATCATCACTTCAGCGCCACTTTCCCGCTGAATGGACTGGATCACTTTTCCACCCGGCCCGATGATTCCGCCGATTTGATCGGAGTCAACCTCCAACTTCACAAAGGCTGGTGCGTATTCAGATACCTCTTCACGGGGTTTGGATATGGTTTCCGACATCCGCTCCAGGATATGCATCCGTCCCTTGCGGGCTTGTTGTAAAGCTTCGACCATTACTTCATAGGAAATACCTTTGACCTTGATATCCATCTGACAGGCGGTAATACCATCCGAAGTTCCCGTTACCTTAAAGTCCATATCTCCCATATGATCTTCTTCTCCCTGGATGTCAGACAAAACAACTTGTTTGTCGTCTCCAACGATCATACCCATGGCGATTCCCGCAACAGGTTTTTTCAAAGGCACACCTGCATCCATCAGTGCCATGGATCCGCTACAAACCGATGCCATAGAGGAAGAACCATTCGATTCCAGTACATCTGAAACAACACGGATGGTGTAATCAAAATCATCTGTGGATGGAACCAACCGTTTCAAGGCACGCTCGGCAAGATTACCATGACCGATTTCACGACGGGATACCCCGCGCATCATTTTCACCTCACCGGTACAGTAGGGTGGAAAGTTGTAATCGAGCATGAATCGCTTGGCATCACTGTAAAACAAGGTGTCGATCATCTGTTCATCCCGCTTGGTCCCAAGAGTAACCGATGCCATAGCCTGAGTTTCACCCCGCGTAAATATTGCGGAGCCGTGCGTGCGGGGAAGATAGCCGACCTCGGTCCAGATGGGACGAATCTCATCGGGCTTGCGACCGTCAATACGCTGCTCTTCTTCAAGCAGAACTTTGCGCATGGCTTCCTTCTGAATCATGTAGCAAACCTCGGAGATATCCTCTTCCTGCTCCGGAAACTCCTCCGAAAGTTGTTCCTTGGCCTCTGTTCGCAGCTCCTTACAGCCTTTTCCATAATCTTTCTTGGACAGCTTTTGGCGACTGATCTCAATAAAGCGATCCGTAACCAATTCACGAACTTTGGACTCCAGCTCACCGGTGATCGTGGATTCGGGATCATCCCACTTCTCTTTACCAAACTCTTCCCGTAAATCCAGTTGAAACTGGCAAAGTTTCTTGATCGCTTCATGAGCCTGACGAATCGCGTCAACCATATCCTCTTCAGAACATTCGTCCATCTCGCCCTCGACCATGACCACACTTTCGAGTGTGCCACCAACAATCATCTCAATGTCCGATGCTTTCAGCTCGGTTACCGTCGGATTAATCACAATTTCACCATTGACCCTTGCCACCCTAACCTGTGCCATAGGTCCTTCAAATGGTATATCGGATATCGTAAGAGACAACGATGCGGCAACCGCACCAATAACATCACCGTCATTTTCTCCGTCGGAGGAAAAAACCTGATTGATCACTTGTGTTTCATTCATGAAACCATCCGGAAAAAGCGGGCGAATCGTTCGGTCTACTAATCGTGCAGACAGAATCTCTTTCTCGGAAGGGCGGCCCTCTCTTTTGATGAAGCCACCGGGAAATTTACCACCGGCTGCAAAAGTCTCTTTAAATTCAACCGTCAACGGAAAAAATGGTTGCCCGGGACGGGCTTCACTGGCAGCAGTAGCCGTTGACATTACCACCGTGTCCCCTATGCGAACAAAGGAACTTCCATTTGCCTGTTTGGCCAGTCGTCCGATATCTACGGACATCTCTTTGCCTGGTGCGTATTCAATCTTTCTAAAATCAGCTTTCATATTTTGTCTATTCTTCTTTCTTCGTTTGCGTGCAATACAATAAACGGGGGGATCTTATCCCATGAAATGTAAAAGGCCTGAAAAACAACTACCCGGATATTGAAATCTTAAATAGGCTTTTATACAACAAAGGCACGAGAATGTCGTGCCTTTTGCGGGGTTATTTACGAATACCCAATTTCTTGATCAATGTTCGGTATCCTTCAATATCCTTTTTCATCACATAATTGAGCAGGCGACGGCGTTTACCGACCAAACGCAACAACCCGAGTCGGGTTGAGTGATCTTTTCTGTGTGATTTAAGATGATCGGTAAGCCTGTTGATACGCTCGGTAAAAAGTGCAATCTGAGCTTCCGGTGAACCGGTATCGTCACTTGAATTACCGTATTTCTTAAATATCTCCTTCTTTTCTTCTGTTGTAATATTCATGTAAAAATCTCCGCTTTAGATGTTATTATGCTAAAGTAGATAGCTTGTTCAATTTAGCATTATAAAATAAGCTTAAAGACGTCCATTTCCAAATCTTGCACGTTCCCGCAACCGGCCCATAGTATATCCGGACACTCAAGATTTTTACGACTACCGATCGGTTCGATATCAATAAGAAAGCCCGTTTCGGGTTCTGGCTTTTTCTTCGCACTTGCTGCGATCCCGCACCAGTTGAGCGACCAGGGGCTCAGGACCAGAAAACTTTTTTTCCCCCCTGATCCGCTCCAAAAAACGTACTTGCATATTGCTGCCATAGACGGTTTCATTAAAGTCAAACAGATGTACTTCGGGAACCACGACGGAAGAACCATCGAACGTAGGTCTGACTCCAATATTCATCATGCCGGAATAAGTTTTTCCTTCTATATTTGCTTCTACGCAATATACACCACGTGCAGGGATCAGTTTTCCAAGATGATCGAATTGCAAATTAGCTGTTGGAAACCCAATGGTTCGTCCTCTTTGATCGCCTTTCACCACGGTACCATTCATCTCATAGGGCCGGCCCAGCATTTCTGCTGCGCCCGTGACATCCCCCTCCTGCTCAAGCATTCGCCGGATGTTGGTACTGCTGACCGTAGTATGTCTGACTTCATGTGCCTGCTCTACATAAACATGAAATCCAAGTGTTTTGGAAAGTTGTTTCAGCGTCTGGATAGAGCCGTGCCTGTCACGTCCGAAATGGTGGTCATATCCAATCACAAAGGTGTCAACACCCACTCTTTTGTAAATGTAGTCGGTTGTAAACTCCTCGGAGGAAAGCATGGAAAAGTCACGCGTGAAGGGTATGACTACCATTTGGTCAATACCGTATTTTTGCATGATCGATGCGCGTTCCGAGAGCGTTGTTAACAACCTGATACCGGTTGTTGAGGGATGAATCACATCTCTTGGGTGGGGATCGAAGGTCACAACCACAGCAGGAGCATTCTTCTGCCTCGCCCTTTGGACAACATTTTGAATCAACGCTTGATGTCCCAAATGAACACCATCGAAAGTGCCGACGGTAACCACATTGGAACTGTTTCTCCTGTAATTTTCTATATAAACAGGTTTGCTCATTTTGACAGCCAATAACTTTGTTTAAGTAGACGTCACATATACAACGGTCTATTCCGGTTTGCTATAGATCTCCCTGAGCTGTTCAATCGTCAGTGCCTGTTGCACTTGAAAAGGACCAATTGCCGTACGACGCAACTGGGATAAATGGGCTCTGGAATCCAGAGCTATACCCAGATCATGTACCAATGTACGTATATAGGTACCTTTTCCACAAAGCACATCGAGCTCAAGTTTTCCGTGGCCAAAGGAAATGACACGAATTTCATGAACTTCTGCATCACGTGGCTCGCGTTCAACGGTTTCACCCTTTCTTGCATACGAATACAATCTTTTCCCATCTTTCCAAAGAGCGGAGTACATAGGTGGAATCTGCCTGATGACACCGGTAAACTGCTCTGAAAGGATCTTCTTTATCTCCTCTTCTCTGATATGGTCAACAGGTGCCTGTTGATCCGGTTCCGTTGCTGCATCCTGGCTGGGCGTAGAAGCCCCAAGCGTTGCTATGCCATGATAGCGTTTGGGATAAGCTTGAAACGACTCAATTGATTTGGTTGCTCTTCCGGCACAGATGATTAGCAAACCGGTAGCCAGAGGATCAAGTGTTCCGGCATGACCTGTTTTTTTTACCCTCAAACGTCCACGCAGGAATTTTACAACATCGAAGCTGCTCCAGCTGACGGGCTTGTCCACGAGAAAGACCGCTCCTTCAGAAAAATCCTGACCGGGTTCCGGGGGCTTCTGCTTATCATAAACCGGAAAAGGTGGAAGATTGTCGAAAGCAGTACCCATATAAACCGGCTGAATGTCAGTACTACTGATCCGTGTCGTCTGCGGGTGGAGTGGAGTTATTATCATCATCGGAACCGGATGATTTCCGATCCGACTCTATTTTTCTGAACAACGAATCAATTTTTTCAACATACTCGGCCGTGTCATCCAGATGAAAATGGATCTCCGGAATTCTTCGAAGCTGATGGCGCACACGCGAGGCAAGCTTTTTTCGAATCTCAGGAGTTTTTTCCCTGATAAACTCAAAGTTTTCATTCATATCCCCATCGGTAGTCATTATACTCAGGTAAATATGGGCTTGCATCAAATCAGGAGATACACGCACGTTGGTCACGGTCAGCATGGCATCATGCTGATACTCAAATTGAAGAATCTCTCCAATATCGGCTTTCAATAAAGCTGCCACACGTTCGGTTCTGATACTCATCAGCTGGTTTCACTTTTGAGTTTACGTTTGGTCTCGGTCACCACAAATGCTTCAATAACATCACCCACCTTGATATCATTAAAGTTTTTGATTCCAAGTCCGCATTCATATCCACTTGCTACTTCTTTAACATCGTCCTTGAACCGTTTTAATGAAGACAACTCTCCTTCGTATATCACAATGCCGTCACGAACCAACCGTATTCTGGAGTTACGGTTAATTTTTCCATCTGAGACCCGGCATCCAGCGACTGTGCCCGCTTTGGGAACCTTGAATATATCCTTCACCTCCAGGGTAGCTACGGTTTTTTCATTCAATTCAGGAGAAAGCATTCCTTCAAGGGCATCTTTCACCGCATCCACAGCATCGTAAATTACGCTGAACAATCGGATGTCAATTTCTTCATTTTCGGCCAGTTTCCGGGCGCTGACCGTTGGCCTGACCTGGAAACCGATGATAATCGCTTCGGATGCCGAAGCCAGCAGGACATCCGATTCTGATATGGCACCGATGCCGGTATGAATAATATTAACTTTTACTTCTTCTGTGGAGATTTTCTGTAATGAGCCGGCCAAAGCTTCAATTGAGCCATCCACATCTCCTTTGATGATGATGTTGAGCTCCGCAATTTCACCCAGTGCAAGTCGACGGGAGATATCATCGAGGGTAACATGTTTGACTTGTCGAAGTGACTGTTCCCGCTTGATTTGCTGGCGTTGCTGAGCGATATCCTTGGCTGTACGCTCATCTTCCAGTGAGACAATTTTATCGCCGGCCTGTGGTATGCCGTCAAATCCTGTAAGCTGAGCCGGCTGGGCAGGCCCCACCTCATAGATACGTTCTCCTATTTCATTTTCCAATGCCCGTACTTTTCCGGAGTAGGATCCGGCGACAAACGAATCACCTACACGTAGTGTTCCTTTTTGCACCAGAATATTGGAAACCACACCTTTACCACGATCTACCTTTGCCTCCAATATGATACCGCTGGCTTTACGATCCGGATTCGCTTTAAGCTCCATGAGCTCAGCCTCAATAAGCACTTTGTCAAGCATCTCATCAATACCCTGTCCGGTTTCAGCGGAAACCTCTGCTACCTGCACACTACCACCCCACTCCTCTACAAGCACATTATTATCGGAAAGCTGTTGCTTGATTCGGTCAATATTGGCCGATTCTTTGTCAATTTTGTTTATTGCTACAACAATCGGCACGCCCCCTGCCTGAGCGTGATTAATAGCTTCGATAGTCTGTGGCATGACCGCATCATCCGCGGCAACCACCAAAATAACAATGTCGGTAGCCTGCGCTCCGCGGGCGCGCATCGCGGTAAAAGCCTCGTGTCCAGGTGTATCCAGGAAGGTGATATTGCGTTTATCCGGCAGACGGACTTCATAGGCACCAATGTGCTGGGTTATACCACCTGCTTCTCCGGCAGTGACCTTCGTTTTCCGTACATAATCAAGCAAAGAGGTCTTGCCATGATCAACATGCCCCATGACGGTCACCACAGGAGATCTTGGCTTCAGATCTTCGGGTCTATCCTCCTCTTCCTCCTCCAGATTCTCTTCGAGCTCCTGAGCATCCACAAATATTACTTCACGATCATATTCACTTACCAGCAGTTCGATCGTACTTGCCTCCAGCCTCTGGTTGATTGAGACCACCATGCCCATATTCATGCAATGCATGATAATTTCGTTAGGAGGCACACTCAGTAATTCAGCGAGATCACTAACAGTAATAAACTCCGTCACCTCCAGCGTGTTCATCTCCTGCTCAAGCTTCTCCGACTCGAGGATCTCACGCTCAGCGGCTATTTCATCACGCCTTTGCTTCCTTCTTTTCTGACGTTTTCGTCCCACGCTGCCGCCGGTATTAAGCATGGCCATGGTTTCCTTCATCTTGGATTCCACGTCCGACTCATCAACTTTTGGAGTCTTTCGGGACTTGATCCGCTTTTTCTTTTTCTTGGCTTTGCCGGACTCTTCGGTATCGGCAGCAGGTTTCGCTTTGTCTTCCTTAAGCTTTTTGGAAGCCACCTTTTTCTTCTTGGGCTTCTCCTCTTCCTTCTTATCGGGCTTATCAGGCTTTGATTCTTCTTTTTTGGCAGGGGCGGCCTCTTTTTTGGCAGAGGCGGCCTCTTCCTCTTTTTTTCCTTTTTTGGTTTTCTTCTTCTTTTTGCCACTTTTTGCCGGGGCAAAAGGATCGGCTATTTCAATTTTTCCAAGCACGCGGGTTCCCGCCAGTTTCTCTTTACGTCCCCGGATGATGTCAAGCTCCTCTTCCTGATCCCCGGATTCCTCTACCGGTTTCTCGTCATCCGTATCTGCCTCTACTGTCTCATCGACTGGGTCCGGGTCTTCATCGTGCTGTTCTTCGGGAATATCCTGACTGGTATCATCGGCGGTTTCCTCCTGTTCATCAACCGTTTCAGAGAGATCCTCCCCGGTTTCCGGCTCTTCAGAACTTACTTCCGCTTCCGGATGCTCGTCATCTGATTCTGCACTGACAGGTTCCGGAGGATGTTCCTCCATGGAGTCGTCCGAAGGTTCCTTTGATTCCGGCTCTTCAGGTGCCTGGGCTTCCGGTTCAGGTTCAGGTTCAGGCTCTTGCTGTTGCGGGGGCTTAGACGTATCTGTACCGGTATCCTGCTGATCGACAGATTCGCTCTCTTTGTCCTCTTTACTTTCTTTATCAATGGGCTCAATGGGAAGATTTCCACCCTCCTCTTTGGCATCCTTTACCGGCTTGATATCATCGAGAGGCTCCAGGAAGCTGTCCAGGGTAACGGATTCGTTCCTGCTGGTTCGAAAAGTACTGCGACGCTCCTCATATTCCTCTCTGGCACGCACATGGTCTCTGCTTTTTGCCTTGTCCTCACCGTAAACCGACTCCAACGTCGCATACATTTCGGGCGTAATCTTGACATTCGGCTTGTTATCTATAGGAAAGCCGTTTTCATTCAACGAATCCACGATAGATTGTGTGGAAACATTGAATTCTGATGCCACCTTGAATAAACGTTTCGGTTTACCAGTTCCTGTCATATAAAAAAACTCTATTCGTTTTAAAAAAGCTACTTATCAAAATCAAACTTCATCTTCCTCAAACTCAACTTCGATAGTGCGAATGATTCGCTTGGCATCCTTGAGTTCCAGTTTTCCCTCGGTGCGGCGCTGCAACTCTTCGGGAGAGAGTTCCAGAACAGCACGGGCGGTATCACAACCGATATCAAATAACAACTGAACCACTTCGTCTCCGAAGTCATCGGAAAATTCATATATATCGATATCATCTTCATCCTCAACCTCCCGATACACATCGATCTCGTAACCGGTAAGCTGAGTAGCCAAACGGATATTGACCCCGCCTTTCCCAATCGCCTTGGAAACCTGATCTGCGGGCACTACCACCTTGGCTCTTTTATTACTTTTGTCAAGGTCAACCGATTGTACATAAGCAGGCTGTAAAGCGCGCTTAATGAAGTCGTGCATATCTTCGGTGTGGTTAATCACATCGATATTTTCATTGCACAATTCCCTCACAATAGAGTGAATCCGGATACCCTTCATACCCACACAGGCACCCACGGGATCGACACGCTCATCATGGGAAACAACAGCTACTTTAGCCCGGTCACCGGGTTCACGAACAGTTTTGATGATCTCGATAACTCCATCAAATACCTCCGGAATTTCATTTTCAAATAAACGCTCCAAAAACAAGGGGGACGTTCTTGAAATAATCACTGCCGGATTTCCCTCCTGCCGTTTCACTTCCACAACAACGGCACGTATAGTGTCGCCTTTTCTGTAGCGATCCTTGTAAATCTGATGATTTTTGGAGAGAATCAACTCCACCCCGTTGTGATTCACAAGGATATCCCGATTTCGGATCTGGTAAACATCGCCAAGTACGATCTCACCAATCCGGTCACTGTAATCCTCGAATATGTTATCTTTTTCAATCTCCCGAATACGCTGAGCAAGGGTTTGACGAGCCATCATCACCGAGCGTCGCCCGAAGTCCTCAATCTTCACTTCCTGAGCAAAATCATCATATAATTCCAGGTCGGGATCAAGTTTCCTGGCCTCGGTGATTCCAATCTCGTTAACCGGATCGCTAAGCTCCTCATCCGGAACAACCTCGCGTATATGCATCATCTGAACCTCGCCCCGGTCCGGATTCAGAATCACGGAAAATGCCTCATCCGACTCATATTTCTTTTTGATCATAGAGCGAAACACATCCTCCAGAATCGAAAGAAGCAGATCTCTGTCGATGTCCTTGTCTTTTGCTATTTCAGCAAAAGACTGAATAATCTGTTTTGAAATATCCGTTTGCATGTATACTCAAGTATCGAAAATGCCGTTAATGTTATTTAAAAGAAACTTGTATGTAGGTTTCGACTATTGCATTGTAAGGAATCACCAGAGCATCTTTTCCCTTTGCTTCCAACGTTACAGACTCCGGTTTAGCATCAACCAGCTTACCATGCACTTGCACCTTCCGGCCATCTTCCTCATAGACCACAGAAGCGTTACGTCCCAGGTTGTTTACATATTGCCTGATGTCCTTTAGTGGCCGATCCAGGCCCGGTGAAGAGACATTCAGAGTATATTTACGATCCCGCCAGCCGGAAGCATCTATCAGAAACTGAATTTCACGATTTATTTCGGCACAGCGGTCCAATGAGATATTCCCGGATTCCGAATCCACGAAAATCGAAACCATACGATTCCCGACAGAACCCTTAAGTTCTGTATCTACAAGAAACAAATCACTGTTTTCAAGTACCTGTTCCGCCAATGAAACGATTTCCTCTTGTTCCTGCACAGCTGCTCCTTACACAAAATTCCAAATACAAAAAAAGTGAGCCTGTTTCGGGCTCACTTACAAAGCACAAATATACGGCTAATTTTGTCAATAGCCAAACCCAAGCATGGGTTAAATCAATTGGCAATGTGATCTTAGAAGCATTTTTTACAGACTTTCTACTTCGGTTTCACTATCTTGAACCATCATTCAAAACTGTTTCCAAACAAGGCTTAATTGGTAAGATTACCTATTTTTTCACAACCTAAAGAAAGGTACCTGTTTGACACTCTCCCTTCTTAAACATATTCTCCTCGTGCTGATGATTACGCCTTTGCTGTTATATTGCGGCGATGACACACCGGGAAATGACAGGGTTGAACCAAAGCAACAAAAAGGCAGGCAGATAGAACCTGAAGAACAGGTAATTATCTATGACTCCGACCAAGAGATTGCGAGAGTCGATGTCGCTCTTGCCCGTACGGAATCGGAGCGCAACACCGGGTTGATGAACGTCTACGAAATGCCCTTTGACACCGGGATGCTATTTATTTTTGACGATGAACAGCCCCGAAGCTTCTGGATGGTCAACACTCCAATATCGCTGGACATCCTTTTTCTGAATCGTCACAGGGAAATTGTTCGTATACGCACAAACACAACCCCTTTTTCAGAACGACAGGTCACCTCGGAATTACCCGCTCAATATGTTTTGGAGGTAAATGCCGGGTTTTGCAGAGAACATGATATACGGGAAGGCATGCGCATGGACTGGTAACCGTATCGCCCTGCTGCCGCGATAGCTTTACGTACTTTCATGAAGTTGAATCAGCTCTTTATAGATGATATCTGCTTTCTTTTCCAGGGCCTCTTTTGTACCATCGTTTTCAATAATCAGTTCGGTATCAGCACGCATATCCGACTCCAGTTTTTGTTGCTGCATACGTTCCCGAACTTTTTTTTCGCTGGTCTGGTCACGCTGTACAACCCGCTCAATACGCTCTGATTCCGGTGCGGCAACCAGAACAACGGCATCAATGTTATCCGGCCGCCCCTTATCCAGCAAGAGTGCTGCCTCAAATGCCACTAACTTTACACCATCTGCAAGAGCCTGCTCTGCTATGCGATCCAGTTCGCGGTATACAACGGGATGCACCAATTGATTTAACTCATCCGCCCGTTCCTGTTCAAATGCCATACGGGATAATTTGTAACGGTCCAGTGTCCCATCAGCACGATAAATCTCCTCCCCGAATGCGTCAGTTATCTGCTTACGCAAGTTTTCATCCTTTACCATCAGGGATTTGGCCAAAGCATCCGCATAAACAACACGAGCTCCCATTCGTTCCCAAACACTGCAAACTGTCGTTTTTCCACTCCCTATTCCACCTGTAACTCCAATCCGAAGCATAGTGTTTCTCCGTTTTTTGATTTACAATTTCCCGATAATCAAATGATGGTGTCTTTCTTTTCCGTTTCAACGGGCTGAGGGTAGTCAGTGGTATAATGCAACCCCCTGCTCTCCTTTCTGCTTATGGCCGACCGGATGATCATATAGGCATTTGCTATCAAATTTCGCAGTTCACACAAGTTTACACTGACACGGGTGCATTGATAGAAATTTTCCGTTTCTTCGTATAGCAGCCGAGTTCTCCGAAATGCGCGTTCCAATCGCAGATTGCTTCGAACTATTCCGACGTAATCCCACATAACCCTTTGAAGTTCTTCACGGTTATGAGATATCAGAACAGCCTCCTCCGCATTGACGGTTCCACTATCGTCCCATGCCGGGATCTCGGGAACATCTCCTGCCTCACGAACAAAGGAAGCTGATTTCTCCGCAGCTCGTTTGGAAAAAACAATTGCTTCCAAAAGGCTATTGGATGCCAATCTATTGGCACCATGCAACCCGGTACATGACGCCTCACCGGCACAGAACAATCCATGGATTGATGTACAACCCTCGGCATCCGTCATAACCCCACCGCATAGGTAATGTGCCGCCGGAACGACCGGAATCCACTCGCTGGTAATATCCACCCCAAAAGATTTACACGTTTGTGTTATGTTTGGAAAGTGCCCCTGTATAGTTTCATTATCAATATGTGTGACATCAAGATAAACACATTCATCTCCAGATATTTTCAAATGATTGTCAATCGCCCGTGCCACAATATCACGCGGTGCAAGTTCGGCCCTATCGTCGTAGTCGGCCATAAAGGCATAACCATCCCTGGTACGTAATACGCCTCCTTTACCACGTACCGCCTCTGATATGAGAAAGGATTTGGCTTCCGGAATATGGAGCGCGGTTGGATGAAACTGCATAAACTCCATATTAGCCACACTGGCTTTGGCGCGGTAGGCCATGGCGATGCCATCGCCTGTAGCAATAGAGGGATTGGTGGTGTGTTGGTAAACCTGACCTGAGCCACCCGTTGCAAGCATGGTTGCCCCGGCATGAACCACTTCTACGTTACCAGAACGGGTATCAAATACATAAGCCCCATAGCAGCGGGTATCCTTATCGTACCGGGTCACCTTTTTTCCCAGATGATGCTGGGTAATAAGTTCCAAAGCAAAATGATGCTCGAGTATTTTGATATTGGGATGCTGTTTGATGGCAGCCAACAATGCTTTTTCAATTTCATTGCCGGTCCTGTCTGCAGCATGTACGATGCGTTTTCGGGAATGTCCGCCCTCACGTCCCAGATCCAGTGTACCATCCACTTCGCTGAAACGCGCACCCCACTCAAGTAATTCACGTATGACATCGGGTCCACTTCGCACGACCATATCCACTACATCGGGGTAGCACAAACCCGCACCGGCAATTAGTGTATCCTCAATATGATCCTCAAAACGATCCTCCTTGGCAACAACACTCGCCAGTCCACCCTGGGCATAATTGGTGTTGGATTCGGTAGACTCTTTTTTGGTGATGATTCCTACCGATCCAAAACGTGCAACACGCAGTGCATATGACAAACCGGCACCACCGCTTCCAATAACCAGAAAATCAAATTTTTTAGACATCAGACATCAAATATGCTTTTATAAAATCATCAATCTCACCATTCATGACATCCTCAACATTAGATGTTTCATGACTGGTGCGGTGGTCTTTTACCATATTGTAAGGATGGAAAACATAAGAACGGATCTGTGAGCCCCATTCATTTTTCATTTTATTGCCCTCCACAGCATCCTTTTCTGCATCCTGGATTTTTTTCTCTAAATCGTATACGCGGGATTTCAGCATCACCAGGGCTTTTTCCCGGTTTTGAAGTTGAGAACGCTCCTGCTGACACTCCGCTACTACCCGCTCTTCGGTTCCGTCCGAGAGGGCTCCGGTCCATATTAACCGTACACCGGTTTCGACTTTGTTCACATTCTGCCCGCCTT
>CAYMBG010000018.1:0-31742 GCA_964388615.1 uncultured Chitinophagales bacterium
CAGGCCGGCGCAGGTACAAACAAGGGAGTGCCTGTGGCACGAATACTGGAAGAAGGGGACAGGCAATATCGTTTTCGAACTTTTGATCCCCATGATCGTCTAAGAAGTGCATTTTATATAACAAAACTGGCCAATTCCGATGATCAAAATAAGGGGTGCTGCTACATCATTTGTCAATAACGATACAGGTAGCAATCCGAAGCTTTTCAGTATCAGCGTTTTGTTGTTCGTAATGATCATGAATCCTGCATCTTCTGTGATGGCCAGCGAGATTGAGATCAAGCTGCACGATATCAAGGAGTTATCACAGCAACATAGTCAGCAGTGGCAGTTGATGGTACTCCGCAGGGATATTGCCACAAAAGAAGCCGAAGTAAGGGCACTGCCAGAAAATCCATCTATTTCCTATGATCTAGAAATGTTGGACAACGGCACATACACCGAATATGAACATTCCCTGTATGTTGAGAAGGAGTTCCGCATGCCGTCACATTCCAGGCATATCCGGGATTTTCGGGACTATCATGTTCAGCTTGAGGAGAAAAAGCTGCAACGTGACCAGGCGTACTGGTTGGCTGAAACAAGAATGGGTTTCATCCGCATTATTCTTGCCCGTGAGGAGCTACTATGGATGGAGCAACTTAATAGTTTGGTAAGTGAGCTTACAGAAGCAGTTGAAAAAAGAGTTCGTGAAGGTGAAACATCCTTCATGGATCAGCAGCTGCTTGCTATGAGCAGTTATCATTTGGAGGCAAAAAGGGATCAACGCTCGGTTGCGTTGTTGCAGATGATATCGGAATGGAAGAGCAGAATGGGATTCGCCGAGGATGATGATATTCAGTTTGCAGGAACCTTTGCAGAGCGGCCGGTCGGCGCTAACGGGGTCTCCCTGCCCGATCCGGGTGACTTGTCTGCGCTGCTATCCGCTTCACCTGCTGCGGAAACAAGAGAAGCGGCTCTGATATCGGCACAAACACAAATTGATCTGGAGCAAAGCAGGCGATGGCCTTCTGTGAATCTGGAAGCTGGTTACAAGCAGCTGAATCCCGGTTGGTACGGATTCCTGGCTGGTATATCATTGCCTGTTCCCCTGCTGGATGGAAACAGGAAGGCTGTTGAACAAGCGAAAATTCGACAGCAAATGGAGCAGGAAACTCTTACAGCTTCAGAACAGAGGCGGTTGCGGACAGCCAGTCAGGTGATGGAAGCGATAGGCCAACTTGAAGGGAAGCTGGAAGGATTTTCTCAGTTGACCCTTCCGCCGGATCAGATGATGACATCCCTGGAGGTGGCCTACAGAGAAGGAGAGCGTTCATTATCCGATGTGTTGAATGCCCTGGGTGTCATGGCTGAGACATATAGCACCTATTTCGAACAAGTAGAAGAGTATTACCGGAATATCACCCGTCTTGAGGCCTTGTCGGGCCGGGCATTTATCGATAGTAATTAATGGCTGGGAATGAGAAGAATATGCGAATGATCATATTTAAAAAAGTCGCGATTGCGTTACCCATGGCTTTGCTGCTGGGGCTCTTGGCGTGCAGTGACGAAGGGGAGCCGGATCATCATGATAACCATGATCACGATACGGAACGGTTTCGTCTTACGGCATGGCAGGATGAGTACGAGATATTTTTAACATTTCACCTCCATGATCATCCTCAGAGGATAGAAGGAGAAATTTTACTGTCATATAGTGATCAGCCCCTGGAGGATGCCGATGGACAGTTGCGTTATGAGAAGGATGGGCAGAAGCTGCAAAGTATACCGCTGGAAATGGTCCGGCCGGGAGTTTATCCTTTTGAATATGAATGGGATGACAGGGAGGGCGTTAAGCTTGTCCTGGAGCTCCAACACCGCGATACTTTAAAGGAAATGAAGCTGGGGGATATCCATCCATCCCCGGGTTTGGTGCCGGATGAGCCGCTGCAGGAGATAACCGTACTGGACAAGGAGCAGCAGTGGCAGCTGGGGGTGGAAACCGCATCGGTTGGCCATCGTGAGATACCGAATATCATTGAAGGATTCGGAAGCATTCATGCCGATCCCCGTTATCGCCAGGAGATGACTTCTCCGGTGGATGGCATTGTTCGAAGTGGTGACGGGGTCCGTCTCCCCATATCCGGGGAGCAATTGGAAGGTGAACAGCCAGTTATGCTGATAGCCCCCTCTCTGTCGGCTGAAAATAGCTGGACGGCTTTAAGACAGGCTTATCTTCAGGCAAAAGAAGCTTATGAACGAGGAAAGCGTCTGTTGGAAGAGCAGGCAATTTCCCTTCGCGAGTTTGAGATACGTGAGAGGGAATTTATTACCCGAAGAGCTGGCTACCGGGAATATATCCGCCCGAACGGGAGTACGATTGTCGAGGATCATGATGAGTTATTATCACTTAAAAACATGGAAGCAGGTATGGTGGATGAGGTGTATGTGACTCCCGGGGCGCTTGTACAACGCGGCGATCCGCTTATCAATCTTTTTGATCCCGATCACCTGTGGGCGGAACTATATGGATACAGCGATGAATTAGCGATGCTCGGTCAGCTTGATGGTGTGGGAATACGTGCACAGGATGGAAAGTGGCACTTTTTTGGTGATGACCGGTTTACACTTATTTCACGCTCTGATCGTACCGACGCAACGGGTGTACGTGACCGGCTGACGTTGTCTGTTGACAACGGCGACCGATTGTTGAGAAAAGGCCAACCGGTACAGGTTAGACTGATAAGCAACGGCGCCGAGGCACATCCTGTCGTTCCAGAATCAGCAATATTTGATGAGCATTCCCATAAGGTTGTATTTGTGCAACACTCCGGAGATCAGTTTGAACGAAGGGTTGTCAATACCGGAGCCCGTTCGGATGGCTGGGTGGCTGTCACGAGGGGGGTGGATGCCGGAGAGCGAGTTGTTACCAAAGGTGTTTACACGCTGTTTCTGGCATCCAGTAACATCCAGATGGAGCACGGACACAGTCATTGACTTATGTTGGACTCGCTTATTCATACCAGTGTTAGAGAACGGCGTACTGTGATTGTGATCACGATATTGTTGGTTGGTGTCGGGTTGTTTTTATCCCGCAATATGACCATTGATGTGCTTCCGAATGTTTCTGCTCCTGTGGTTACGATCCTCACTGAAGCCCCGGGCATGCCTCCCGAAGAGGTGGAAATGATGATATCGTATGTTTTGGAAACTTCACTGGTTGGTGCTGAGGGTGTCCGGCGGGTCACATCCACTTCCATGCAAGGTTTTTCTGTGATAAAAGTGGAGTTTGAGTGGGATGTTGAACTGCAGGATGCAAGACAGATTGCCGGAGAACGGCTTCAGGGGATGGGAGATCGCCTTCCGGAGCAATCTGGAGCACCTTTTCTGGCGCCGGTAACTTCCATTATGGGCGAGATCATGCTGGTAGGTATAACTTCCAAAGACAGTTCCTTGATGGCCCTCCGCGCACAAGCTGATTTTGTGCTAAGACGGGAATTGCTTGCAATGCCTGGTGTGGCGGCGGTATCGGTTTATGGCGGTGACAGGAAGCAGTTTGTGGTGGAGCCAGACCCGATAAAAATCGGTCAGATGGCAATCTCACTGGATGATCTGATAGATGCTGCGGAAAACGCATCTTCCAGCATATCGGGTGGGTTTTTGAATCATTCCGGAAGAGAGTATAGCGTAGGGGGTTACGGGCGTGCAAGCACGATTGACGACCTGAATCAGGCCGTTGTTACGGGTGGAGAGGGAGTAGTTCCGGTACTATTGCAGGATGTGGCTACGGTTAGTGTCCGTCCAGCACCGAAAATAGGGGAAGCATCCATTAATGCGCAGGATGGAATTATACTTGTGATCAACAAGGAGCCTCTTGCAAATACCCTGGAATTAACCCGCCAGATTGAGGAAAAGATGGAGGACCTGGCGGTTACCCTTCCGGAAGGAGTCGCCATACACACCGAGCTATTTCAGCAGGCCCGTTTTATTGATATCGCCATCCAGAATATCTTCCGGGCTCTGCTCATTAGTGGCATCCTGGTGGTGATTGTTCTTTTTGTTTTTTTAAACAACTGGCGGGCCACGCTTATATCCCTGGTAGCGATTCCGGTTTCTGTGATCCTTTCGGTGCTGGTATTATGGATGGCGGGTTTGAACTTCAATACCATGACACTGGGCGGGATAGCTATTGCTATTGGTGTTCTGGTTGATGATGCTATTGTGTTTGTTGAAAACATTTACCGGCGCCTTCGTCAAAACAGCAATCTGCCAGAGGAATCGCGCTCTACTTTTCTGCATATCATCGGCCGGGCTTCTTGTGAAATAAAAACACCAATTGTTCTGGCAAATTTCTCTATTGTGATTGTTTTTCTGCCGCTTTTCTTTCTCACCGGTTTGGAGGGCAGGTTGTTGATCCCCCTCGGTGTTGCGTATGTGACAACCATTGGGGCATCTCTTCTGGTTGCATTAATTTTAACTCCAGCCATGAGTGCCTGGCTGCTTTCCGATAGTCAAAAACAACTGGGTAAGAAAAGCTGGGTTTCGGAGAAACTTGAAAGGGGATATAGGCCGGTTTTGACATTCTGTTTCCGGTATCGAGGTCTGGTACTCGCCGGCGTCGTGTTGCTGTTAGTGGGGACAATCGCACTTATTCCCGGTATTGGCCGTTCATTTTTGCCGGAATTCAATGAAGGCACTTTAAACGTTGGTTTGACGACATTACCAGGTACTTCCCTGCAGGAGTCCCATGAACTTGGCCGTGAGGTCGAGAAAGTGCTACTTGAGCATCCCGCCGTAATTTCGACAGCAAGACGAACCGGCAGGGCGGAGATGGACGAGCATACTATGCGTTCCCATGTCCATGAGATGGAAGTTCTTCTTGATGAGGGGCGTAACGAGATGGATGAACTTATTGAAGAGTTACGTGGTGAGCTGTCTGCTATACCTGGTCTGAATATTTCCATCGATCAGCCTATTACACACCGTATAGATCATATGCTAACCGGAGTCCGAACGAATTTGGGGGTGAAGATTTATGGTCCTGAAAGAGCTCGCCTGCAGCAGATCAGCCGTGAAATTGAGCAGGTATTGGGCGTACATGAAAATATACGTGACATTCAAACCGAGGAACAAGTAGATGTGCCGCAGGTTCAGATTCTGCCTGATCGCGAGGCCTTGGCCATGCATGGATTTTCAATAGGCCGGTTGAGCAAGCTGATAAGGACTGCTTTTGGTGGTGTGGTGGTTGATCAGATCTATGATGACCCGGCGGTATTTGATCTTGTTGTTCGATTTTCAGAAGAGCATCGGCTTCATCCCGAAGCGGTGTCCAATACTCCTGTTGAGGTGCCTGCAGGTGGCCATGTGCGTCTTGGTGATCTGGCGGAGGTCAGAGTAGGATATGCACCAGGTTCGATCAATCGGGAGAATGCAAGTCGGATGGTAGTGACCCAGGCGAATATTGTCGGAGGGGATCTGCGGGGTACGGTTCAAGATCTACGCAATCAGGTGGCCGAAGAGGTGGACTTAGGGGAAGGTTATGTGGTCTCGTTTGAAGGACAATTCCAGCAGGAAGAAGAGGCTACGCATACCATACTATGGGTCAGCCTTATTTCACTGGTGCTTATTTACCTTGCCCTTCATCTTGCTTTCCGGTCCAGCCGTCAATCTGTTCTGGTTCTTTTGAATCTGCCACTGGCATTGATTGGTGGTATACTGGTCGTGCGGTTTGGCCTGGGTGTTTTGAGTATCGCGGGTTTGATCGGATTTATAACGTTGTTTGGGATAGCCGTCCGTAATGGAATGATACTCATATCACAATATAACCAGCTTATTAAAGAAGAGGGTAAGGAGATCCGTGAAGCGGTTATGACCGGTTCCGTTAATCGCTTGCAACCCATAATGATGACGATAATAACAACGACACTGGCGTTAGTGCCGTTGGTTATGACTTCAGGTCAGCCCGGGAATGAAATACAGGGTCCGATGGCCGCGGTCATTCTGGGCGGGTTGGTATCGGCCACATTATTGAATATGATTGTCGTACCGCTTCTTTTCGACTGGATATTTCGAAAAGAAGCGGGTTAATGGGTTGTTAGAGGGACTCGCCGAAGTCCTCTTTAAATTTTTCCGCGAGTTTTTGGGGCCAGTCGCTAACCGGTTCCAGTTTTCCGGTAAAGAATCGAAGTACTGCCGGTTCATGAACAAATTTCAATCCGCCCACCAAATCGCGGTTTTCGTAGAGCCACTTTATCCGGTCGATCAGGAACATGGTTTGAGAGAGCGTAAATACGCGTCGTGGAAAAGCCAGTCTGAGCAGTTCCATATCGGCCAGGATATCCTTACCGCTGTGATCGCGTTCGCTTGAGATGGTTCCCCGTTCCATGCCGCGGCATCCGGAAACAATGTACAGGGCGGCGGTCAGGGCGCCGGCGGGGTACTCTTCCTGGGGTACGTTGGGAAGAAAGCCCATGGCATCGACATGGCAGCCCAGAGCGCCGGCGGGAGTTACCACGGGGATGCCCGCTTTGTCAAGTTCATCCACGGCATATTTAATAAATGCCGGTGACTGGCTGATCACGGTTTCATCGGTAGTTTCGTGAAGTCCAACAGCCATAGCTTCAATTTCCCGAACCGACATACCGCCGTAAGTAAGAAATCCTTCATAAAGCGGAATAAGGTCGCGCAGCTTGAGGTAGATATCCTCGCTGTTGGTGCAAATGCCTCCACCCCTGGAGGAGGTGACTTTACGGCTGGAAAAGTAGATGAGGTCGGCGATTTCGCACATTTCAAGGAGAATATCCTTGACATGGTGGTTTTTGAACTCTTCTTCCCTTTGTTTGATAAACAGGGCATTTTCTCCGATCAGGGAAGCATCGAGTACAATGATCATGTTGTGCTGGTCGGCGATCTTTCTCACTTCCCTCATGTTGGCCAGGGAGAAAGGCTGGCCACCGATCAGGTTGGTGGAAGCTTCCATTCTCACGAACGGAATCTGGTCGGCACCATGCTTATTGATAAGGGTGTTCAGTTTGTTGATATCGATATTGCCTTTGAACGGATGATTACTTTTGATCTTCACGGCTTCATCCCGGTAAATCTCCAGCACCTTGCCGCCATTCAGTTCCATATGGGCTTTAGTAGTGGTGAAGTGGTAATTTGTCGGGATGATGTCGCCTTCCTTAATGTATACTTTGGAGATAATATTTTCAGCCGCTCTACCCTGATGTACCGGCAGGATATAGTGCTTGCCGAAGACCTCCCGTAATGCTTCTTCCATTCGGTAGTAGCTCTGGGATCCGGAATAGGCATCATCGGCCTGGAGCATGGAGGAGACTTGGTTGTCACTCATGGCGTTGGTGCCCGAGTCGGTCAGCATGTCCAGGAAGATATCCTGAGTGTTGAGCAGGAAGCTGTTGTAACCGCCCTCTTCAATGGCAGCAAGCCGATCATCGATAGGCTTCAGGTGCAGCTTCTGCACCATACGTACTTTGTGTAATTCTACTGGAATGTGCTCACCATTGCTGAAGCGAATACCGCCGTTATTATTGTTTTGCATTAATTCAATATTTTGGATTTGCTGTTTTAATAGTAGCCTGATCGGAGGATGATCAGATGGACAGGGTATTTAATATAGAAATCTTATCTTTTCGAAAAATGAGATAGTACAAAAAAATGAATTGACAAGAATACGAAAACAAGCAGATCAGTTTCCGATACCTTTCCGGACCATGGTTCCCCACTCTTTGTTGCCCTTGAGATAGTCAAAAAGTCCCCGTACTCGCCACCAGGCATGAAGCTGACGAAAGCCAAGATTTTCGAACACGGCGTAGAGGGCAAGGATGATGACATCCCGGGATCGTTCATAGCGTTTGGTGGTCATCTCTTCAAGCAGTACTGCACAAATGGAGATTATGACTCCCAATACAATGGCAAAGACCAGGAATAGCAAGGCAAAAGTTACGTTGATGGCCCCCATCCACCAGGAAATACCGACAATAATAAATCCGGATAGTTCAATTACGGGTGCCAATAGTTCGCCAAACAGAAAAAAGGGCATGGCAACTGTTCCCGTTTTTCCATAGCCAGGCCGGAACATCATATCCTTGTGTCGGAACAGGGTGTCGGCCAGACCTCTGTGCCATCGGTTACGCTGTTTGGATAGCGTTTTCCAATCTTCCGGTACTTCGGTCCAGCAGACCGGTTCCGAAATGAAACGGATACGGTACGGAATGTTATTGTCACGATGATATTTATGAAGGCGCACGACCAGCTCCATATCTTCGCCAACGGTATCATGAAGGTATCCTCCGGCTTTTATCACGGCTTTACGGTCAAATACCCCGAATGCGCCGGATATCACCAGGAGCGAATCAAGGTAGTCCCAGCCAATTCGGCCAAACAGAAAGGCCCGCAGATATTCCACGGCTTGAATGCGCCCAAGAAAAGTTTTCGGCAGAAGCACCCGGTCAACCATGCGATGTTTGTAGGTACAACCATTGGCCACACGAATGACCCCGCCGACTGCGATGGTACTTTCATCCTCCATAAATACCCGGAGCATTTTAACGATGACATCCGGCTCAAGCATGGAATCGGCGTCGACTGCACAAATTAATTCTTTTGTAGCAATATTGATTCCGGCATTCAAGGCATCTGCTTTTCGGCCGTTTTCCTTGTCAACCACAACCAGACCGGGGTAACGTGGAGATGAATAAACCTGCCTGATCGGTTTGTGATTTAAAAACCGGGGTCGGTAGCGGTTATCAGGTTGCAGTTTGTAGTGTTGAATGAGTTTGTCCAGTGTACGGTCTGAACTGCCGTCATTCACCACAACTACTTCCAGGTTTGAATATTTGACATTTAGCAGCGCGTTGACAGAGGGGATGATGGATTGTTCCTCATTAAAAGCCGGCGCAATGATACTAACAGGCCTGTATAAATTAGTGCTGTAGACTCCGGTGAGTTTGAAAATGTGATCAACATCCTTGTATCTGCGGACATTGCGATAGGACGCCCACAGCAGGAACATATAAAAAAGGTTGAGGATCAGGAAATATGCCAGGATCAGGACATTGATCACAAGCAGGATGTTAAAAACTATAGACATACTCCCCTCCACTTCGCTTCATTTCTTCCCATTCAGGAAGTATATTTGTTGAAAATTCCCGGTCCGGCAGATCCGCCTGATCCATTTTCAGCAGTGCTTGTTGTGCGATGATCCGCACCTCCAGATCGGGGTCGTGTGCCAGCTGCAGCAGAATATCTTTTAACCGTGGATCATCCTGATCTGCAAAGACCTGGGTTGCCTGAAGCCGCACATTTGTGAAGGGCGATTTCCATAGTTGATGGTTTTCCAATTCGAGAAGAACTTCTTCACCGGACAATTCATGCAGGACCCGGATAAGAGTTGATGTTAGAATGCCGGTTTGATCATTGGGAATAACTCTGAGCAGTAGATTATGCAGGTCGCTTGAATACTCATAAAAACCAAGTCCCGGAAACATGGCAACAACGGCGGCCTTGGTTCGGTCCGGGATATTGTTATCCATTACATAGAAAACGAGTTTTTCAGTAGCCTCGACGTGATCGGATCTTTTTTCATAATACTTGAAGATGATGTCATGTACGGCCATGGATGCATTTTGTTTTCTGTACAAAAAACGTAAGAGCGCCTGATCCCGCACATTACGGTTGTTCGAGTTAATAAGCGCAAGGGTGGATGCATAGGCAATAACGTTATAAGCGTGCTGCTGAAGTCCGGAAAGCCGTCGAATGGATTTCGGATCAATACCGGATTTCTGAGAAAAATACATGCAGGCCTGTGCAATATGCATGGGTCTGCGTGAGCGCAGTTTTTTATGGAAATATTTTTTGAATTTGGGTATTTCGAGCAACCGCTGTAGTCTTTTTCGCTCCTCTCCAGACAGATTGTCGATCATGATATTAATATTATAATGGGCCACCATCAGATCATTTTGTTTATGGATATGAGCTGAAAAATCGGACTCATCAATCTGATCATCCAGATATGCATATATCAGTGGCTGAAGCTTCTCTTCTGTTCGAATATCCCGTTGTATCCGGCGGGATAGAATATACCGGTGAAGGGTGGTATACAGAAACAATATGAGGAATACACCCGCAAAAACGACCAGAAGAACGGTTATTACTGTAATCGCATATTCTTCAATGAAAGGGATGGTCATTGCTGTGCGAGGGATGAGAGGGCTCTTTCTATTCTGATTAACAGATTTTCAATGTTAAACGGTTTTTGGATATAGTCATGAACACCGAGATCGAACAAGGCCTTCACTTCGGTCGTTATTTCTTTTCCGGAAAGTACGATAATGCGATTGGGGTCTATCAAATTATGTTCACGTACTTGTTCTGCTACCTCGCGTCCATCAATACCTGGCATCATCATGTCCAGAATGACCAGGTTGGGCTTCAACTCATTGATGGCTTCCAGTCCATCGATACCGTTATCCTTGTGGTGGACGTCATAACCTTTCTTGGACAATCGAAATTTGATGAATTTCGCTACTGCGGGATCATCATCAATGATAAGAATTTTTGAGTTCATAAATGGTTATTCAGGAATTTGAATAGTGAATAGGGTACCCTTTACGGGGTTGGATTCAACGTCAACTTTCCCTCTGTGTAATTCAACGCTTTTTTTAATCAACAATAAACCCAACCCACTTGTTTCTTCGCCTTCGGTACCTTTTCGGTGATGTGACTTATCTCCTGAGTAAAGTCCTTTTATTTGTTCATCGGTCATTCCCATGCCCGAGTCCTGAACTTGTAAGACAAGAGTTCTTCCATTGGAACGATCCAAATTGAGGGTCACGGAGATACGCCCTTGCCGTGGAGTGAATTTAATGGCATTGCTGAGTAGATTACCGATGATGTGTTTCCACCGTTCCGGATCCAGTTTGAATAAAAGCTTGTCGGGTATATCGAGTTCTATTTGCTGTTCCTTCAATAAGGCAAAGGACTTGTGGAATGTGATTACATCATGAGTTAGTGCAGCTACATCCACTTGTTTCCGGTTCAATCTGAAAGTTTCGTTTCGCAGGTATTCGGAATTAAGCATCACATTAACGATGCCCAGCATGTGCTTCCCCGCGTCTTCCATGATGCCGTAGATCTCCTTTTTTTCTTCGTCTTCGGCCTCTTGATAGAGATATTCCGCAAAGCCCACGATTCCCATGAGGGGATTTCGCATGTCGTGACTGACAATTCGCATCAACTCGTCTTTTGACTGATTTTCCTTGTCAAGTTTATGATTAAGCGCTCTTAGCTCCATTCGGGAGACTACTTCGTCGGCAAGGGTACGCAATGCTCTTTTTTGAGATGTCGTCAATGCATTGGGTTGCTGGTCAATCAGGCACAAAGAACCTATGTTATAGCCATCGGGAGTTTTAAGTGGAGCACCAGCGTAATACCGAAGTTGGAAGTCACTAGTCACATACGGATTATTACGAAACAAGGAGTCCGTATGCGTATCCTGGACCTCAAAGATATCATCCTGCATGATGGTAAACTGGCAGAAACTGTCTGTTCTGTTGGTAGTTTGTCCTTTGTGGCCAAAACAGGCTTGTTGGAACATGGCATTTTCATCAATGAGATTGACAAATACGATCGGGACATCGCAAAATTCTGAAGCCAGCCGGGCCAGGTTTTCTATTGCTTCATCATGTTGAGGTGAGGTTCCTTCCGGTACGTAGCGCCGAAGGGCTTTTACCCGCTCTTCATCATTTTCGGGAACAGGTGCTTCTTGTGATTGCAGCCATGTGGGATAAGACATAATAGCTCCTGGCGGATGATGTTTGATGATTGTGACAGATATCTAATTGTAATAAAAAATCTGCCCGGATCTATGCATTTTATCAAAGATAAGACTATTATCGTATAATGAGTGAATTTTCGTTATGATCGAGAAGAGGAAATAAAAAACAAATATCCGGTAAGGTGATTTATTTTAGACGTTTACTTTCGGCAATGATGGTTCTGTCAGGTTGGCGTTGTTTTATTTTGATAGCAATGGCCTTGTGGCTTCCTGTACAGGACGGGGCAGCTTACGGTCTTTACGAGGCCGGTTTTGAGCAGCGTGCTAATTTTTTTTCCCGGACATTTGATACGCAGTATCAAACGTCGTTTCATGTCAGGACCATTCGGCCATCGGGGAGTTATTTGCTGCGAGTACAGAGAGGGGTCCGTTTTAATCAACAAGGTTATCAGTTGGAATTAGAGAGCTATCCGGTGTTCTCAGACCGGTTTTATGGATATATCGCTTATGCTTATTCGGGTTCCGAAATTTTTCCCAGGCATCGGGGTGGGTTGGAACTCTTTTCCGCTCTTCCGTTACGACTCGAGGGGTCGCTTGGAATGCGATACTTTGATTTTGATCGCGGCAATGAAACGGTGTTGGTCACAGCATCTTTAAGTCATTACATAAGTTCGTTTATGATAACGGTTCGGCCCTTTTTTATCTTCAGTGAGGGTGGGTCCGGACAGACCTGGCTGGGATCAATACGCTGGTTTGTAAATGATCGTATGGATTATTTATTGATCCGTGGTGCGGTAGGCAGGTCTTCCGAGGAGACCCTGTTTCAGCTGGGGCCAGACCTGGTTGAGGATTTTCTGCTGCTCAAATCTTCACAGATTGGTCTTGAAGGGCACCACCATATCACGAAAAGGGTATCCGGCCTTGCCGGGTTGACGCTTTATCGTCAGGAGCTGTCGTTTGATCCCGGGACGTATGTAAATAACTGGTCCGTCAGGGCAGGGATTCACCTGCACTGGTGACAATTTCATGGCGTTTATCTCCCGCTCGAATGAGGAGCCGGATCAGTAATCGGGTCTGTTAATCTCTCATCCGGTCAAGTATACCATCCAGGACATCACGTCCTGCATCCCGTGCCTGTTCACGCAGATATTGCTCCACCTGATTTTGGATAAATTCCATATCGAGTCGGGGTTGGGGGTTTTCCGAGGATCCCCGGATGATGGTCGGCAGGACCAGTTTCCCGTCATCGCGTTTCAATGCTTCGGCGCCTTCGCTGGGGATGGTTCCACCCAGGCGACCGGCCCAATCGCCGGGCAGTACGATCTGTGCGCGATAGTCCAGTTCATCCTCGATAAGACTTTGGGAGCCTGAAAGATTCAAGCCGAGTTCACGACTGGTCAGGTTAAAATCATCCAGTTGCATGATGCCATCTTCAATATGATAGATGGCTGTCCAGGAGTCCAGGGCCAGGTTGCGAAGCTCGTCGATACCCAGGAGGCCGGCCAGTGAGGCCTGGACCGGGTGATCCTGGATGCGGGCTTGTTGCATGCCGAAGTCACCGGTGGCAAACAGTTCGTGCATATCCATCTCAAAATACTCGTCAAATTCGGCATAAAAGTTCGTATTGGCACTAAAGTCGGCGCGCACATGTTCATCCAGGCTGCTCTGGCCACCAAAATCAAGCTGACCAAATAACGCTTCAACCCGGACACGATCAAGGTTACCTTCGAAAGAAAAGGCGGTATGATCCACGGCCAGTATATCCCACCGAAAGCTGCCGTCCATGGTACCATCAAAAATGGCAATGTCAACATGATCGGACCCGATGTAATGGGGGGTCATTTCCAGCGTTCCCCGGGCGTCTGTTGCCTCCATTCCAAAAAATTGCAACCGTTCGATTTCGGCATCAAACGAACCGGCGAGGTTGGGCAGAAATGCTTCAAAGGGCTCGGGCTCGAAATCCTCCGGAGGCTCTTCGAAGTCCAGGAACTCATCGGCGTTGAAGAATTCCGAGTGGAAACGGCCATTAAATTGTGCGGGCTCCGCCTCATCGGGTTCGTACATCAAAGCCTTGTAGTTTTGCATATTGCCGGAGACGAAATAATCGGACTCGCCGAAATAGAACGTGATTTCTTCGGCGGTCACGCTGTTGCCGCTGAACTGGAGGTTGCCGTTAAGCTCGCTAAGGGGGAGGAACAGTTCCGGTGCGTCCATGTTCACATTGGAAGCGACAAGAGATCCATCGATACGAATGGATTCCAGGTCATCTATCTGTCCGCGGAAACGGGCGCCGGAATCGATGGTGCCGTTCATGGTCAGGCCTAACTCCTCTTCCAGGGGGTAATAGGCGTTCATTTCATCGAGTGCGAGTAGTCCGGTGATGGACAGGTCGAAGGCAGCCGATTCTTCCATGTAGTCGGAGATACTACCTGACATGGAGAAGCGGTTGCTGCCTGAATGTACTCTGGCATCTTCAATGGTCAAGGTTTGCTGGTTTGCGCTTGCGGTGGCAGTGAGTTCTTCGATATTACGGTCTATTTGGTGATAGGCGACAAAGCCGTCGGCCAAATCAAACTCCACAGAGAAAGTGGCATTGCCGGGATCCTCAAAGTAGCCTTCGGAGGTACCGGACAGGGATATCATACCGCGAATGTCGAGGGTATCGGTATCAATCGGGTAATAGTCGGCGATGGTAGCCAGGTCAATGTTGATATCGCCGGATGCGCGGAAAGTCGCATTTTCCGGTTCGAGGGGGGAAGTGAGGCTACCTGAGGCGTTGATATGGTTCGCGGAGGAGCGGGCGCTGGCGCTGGTGACGGTTATCTCTTCATGGGTCGCGTGTAGTTCGACGGCGATATCCTCAACGGGGCGAGCGATTTCGGTGTGTGCGATACGACCGTTGGAGACGGTGCCACGAATGTCGAAATGTGCTTCTTCAGGCTTCCAGAGGTCGCCTGAGGCTTCGGCGATTACTTCAACGAGTCCGGATAGCTCTTGAATATCGAACTCTTCCAGGGGGATGTACCGGTCGGCTGTGGAGAGGTCGGCATTCATGGATCCGTTGAAAGCAAAGGTGGCGGATTCCTCCAGGGGCTGCCGTATCTCACCGGAAGCTGAAAGGCGGGTTTCTCCGGCTGTTGCCTCAAAAGTTTCTATAGTCACCAGCTCATTATCTGCATGGGCTGAAAGGCTGATACCGGAGATTCTTTCGGGCACGTCGGTGTGCTGAATAAAGCCATCCACAATAGAAGCCCTGCCGTTAAAATCCGGCACCTCATCTTCGCGGAAGCGTCCCTGGAGGGTGACAGACAGGTCGAGTTCACCGCCGGTGTCCAGATCTGCAATGTATTCTTCAAAATCGGGGGGAACCAGATCCAGCAAAGCGCCGAAATCGTCCGATTCCGATGCTATTTCGAGATTGACAAGGGGTTCTCCCCCGCCCCATTCGGAGATGTTTCCTTCAAGCGTGAGGCCCAGTCCGTGCAGGTTCAGCCGGCCGTCCATGACATTGAGGTTTTCCCCTTGCAGGTCCAGTTCCGAAGTTTGGGTGAGTTGAAAACCCAGGCCGGTCACCAGGCGCCGCCCCTCCATGACAATCGTCAGGTTTTCCAGTGTGACATCCATGGTAGTATGGAGTACTTCTGTAAAACGCAGCGAACTGACCATATCGAGTCCGGACAGTTCGAAGCTGCTCTCCGTGGAGTGATCAACCATGCCCAGGGAGGCGTTGCTGATTCTGATTTCGGCAAGATCCAGATCCATCAATACGTCGGTATCGAAAGGTTCATCGGCGTCCGGGTCGACCTCGGGTAAAAACGAGTCCAGGTTGGTGGATTCATCCTCATAGATGATGTAGGTAAACTCAGGCCGGTCAATCTCCAAATAATGGACGCTGATTTCCCCGCTGATCAGGGGCATGATATTAAGCGATAGGAGGATCCTATCCACTCTCGCGAGTCTTTCCTCGGTGGGATCAGGAACTTCGAGCCCTTCAATGACCAGGCCGAACTGTGGAAACGTACGGAACAGAGAGTAGGAGATATGTTCCATCTGCACATCACGGCCGGTGGCCTCCCGGATTTCGGGGAGGATCATGGATCGCAAACGTTCGTCTGTGAGATAAAGCGATAATCCGCCGATCAGAATGATGAGGATCAGCAGGAGGATTCCTAAAACCCAAGCCAGTTTTTTCATGATGTTCCGTAGGTTCAGTGGTTTGTCAAATAATGAGTGTTATCATGCTGTCATGCAATAGGTTATTGTACGGGTATCTTTAGAAGACGGCCACTTTCCACATAATCATCGCGTTCAAGTTGGTTCATGATCGCGATTTCGTGGGCCGATACGCCGACAGGAAGCGGGTCTGGCAGGAAATCTTCAAAGAAGCCGGATTCTTCCGTGCGAACAACATCCAGTCGAACCGGTTCAACGTCCAGGATGTCCGGGTCAGTGAGGGTGTCAAATTCGCTGGTTACGGTATTGAAAGGAGTTTCAAATTGAGGAAATTGATCTGCGGAGGTGTAATTGATAAAACGGAAAATCCGGTCATCCTGGGAGACGGCGTATACAAGTGCGCGCAGATCGCCATTATCCTGCTGGATGGTAACATCCGCCTGGTAGGCCTGGTGGCGATTACTACTTTGGGTGGGGGATTCACTGTTGATGGTGACTTCATCCTGGGCTGTAAATGTACGGATGGATTCTTCAGGGGTATCAGACTCACCGTCAATACGAAAAATCATGACGGCATTTTCCTCCGGGGAGAGCAGGATGACCTGGTTGCGTTCGTTGATCAGCTGCCAGTTGGACGGGACCGGAAACTGAAAAGCCAACTCCGGATGGACAAACCGGTTGTTGTCGACAAATCCTTCCCTGGGATTGTTTCCGAACAACAGGCCGTCAAGCATTTCGAAGTAGGTCTCTTCATTGGTAATTGTTTGCTCATAACCTTGTTCCTCCCATTCCCGTGCCAATTGGGGAATGGTGTTTTCCCGTTCGCCGGGGTCCGGGTGACTCGACAGCCAGTTGGGGATAGTTTGGCCCGAGGCTTCGGATATTCGCTTAAGGCTCGTAAAGAAGGCTGCTCCTTCGGCGGCCTGGTAACCGGTACGTGCGGCATACTCCACTCCAAGTCGATCCGATTCTCGCTCTGCGTCACGGCCGTAACTCAGGAATATCAGTTGGGCGGCCTGGCTGCTCAGTTCCAAAACCGGTTCGCCGGGAATTCCCAGAAACTCCTGCCCCAAAATAGCGCCACCAAGGATGGCGACTTGTCCAAGTTGTTGACGCATAGCGCGTTGAGAGGAGTGTCGAGCTGCTACGTGCCCGATTTCATGTCCGATGACAACCGCCAGCTGTGCCTCGTTGTTAAGGTGTGCCAGTAGGCCCCTTGTTACATAGACATAGCCTCCGGGCAGGGCAAAAGCATTGATCACCGGACTATCCAGCACCCGGAAATAGAATTCGGTTTCGCGGAACTTCTCGTCGGTGTCCTCCCTGCGCATGTGGCTTTCTTCGAGGATTTTATATCCAATTTCATCAACGTATTTCCTGATACGTTCATCGTCATACAATCCGTATTGCGCGGTAAACTCGCGGTCAACCTCCCTGCCCAGTTCCACTTCCTGGCTCCAGGTATAGGCCATGAGTCGCTTGTTTCCTGAAACCGGATTTCGCTGGATGGTGCAAGCTCCTGCAAAAAGTAGGATGATGAGTAAAAAGGCAAGGTTTCTGCTTGAATTAACCAAGTTCGGTAGGTCCGCTTTCATCGCTGTTGTCATACCATTTAATTTCAATTTCAAGCTGGTGCTGTATACCTCTTCGTGCTTTGTCCTTGTCCTTGACTTCAACTTCCATGATAATGTTTTCCGGTAGTTGGAGAGATACGTACTCCTGACTCTGCTTGAGTTGAACGTTTCCATCGGAGACTTTTTCAGCAAGTTCGCGCAGAAAGTCGGAAACTTGCTGACGGGTTTTGTGCTCCTTGTTTTTGAACAAAATAAGATCTTTAGCCATGGTATTTTCTATTTGGTTGAGTTTTCAATATGAGATCAGATCGGGGTAAAGGTATACCATCGAAAAGTATCGGTTCGTAAAATTTACAAAAGTAGCGGGATAGATGTTTTGATTGCGATCAATAGCCTGGTCGGAGTGTTATACTGCTCAGGTGGGATCTTCAATAAAAATAATTCCATCCAATTCTGCAAGTAGACACCAAACAGCATGGCTTTTACAAGTGGTGCTGCTTGGCAAAGGTATAATATCTGTTTGCGGGAATGAGGCCGATGGCTGATTGCCGGAATGATGCCGATGGCTGAATAAATGGTCAA
Organism: uncultured Chitinophagales bacterium; assembly: GCA_964388615.1. Taxonomy (GTDB): domain Bacteria; phylum Bacteroidota; class Rhodothermia; order Balneolales; family Natronogracilivirgulaceae; genus SLLW01. The sequence goes on from CAYMBG010000018.1 coordinate 18,103, forward strand.
ATTCAGAGTATCAGCTCAATGATGTTCCGGCCGGCGACCAGCTGGATGGCGATCAGGGTGAGCGCGAAATAGATGAAACGATTGAACCAGAGGTCCGTGAATCGCTTGTTGAGCATGATCCCCGCTCTAACCCCCAGAAAGGCCAGGGGTGCGAGTATAATGACGACCATCATGTTATCGATCCGCAGCAGTCCGAGTTGACCGTAAGGGATCAGTTTTACCAGGTTCACGATACTGAAAAAGAGTGCAGAAGTACCCACGAAAACTTCCCGGGGCAATTTTTGGGGTAGGAGATGCATCAATACGGCGGGCCCACCTACATGGGCGAGGGTGGAGGTAAAACCAGCCAGCGTTCCCCATGAAACACCCTGGGCCGGGTGTGGTTGGCGGTTGGCTATGGATCCCAGTAGTATGCTTCGCAGTATTTGGAAGAGGACGAAACCCAGAGCCAGTATACCAATGCCCATTTTTAGGACCTCTTCATTATGCCGGAAGTAACCGAAGAAGAACCATCCGAGGGCAATGCCGACCATGGCACCGCTGACCAGCTGAATCAGACTGGGTTTATCAAATCGGCGATAGTAGTGTTGCACGGCAAACGCGTCTGCAACCAACATCAGGGGCAGGAGCAGGGCTGCCGCTTCCGCTGCAGATATGGTCAGTGCAATGATAGGGGTTGACGCCGCTCCCATTCCAGAGCCGAAGCCGCCTTTGGCCATACCTGCCAGTAGAACGGCAAAGGTGGCGGCAATCCAGAAAGCAAAGGAATACTCGGGAAATTCAAACATGGTAAACGAAAACCTGGTTCATGAGCGGACCGGCTTGCGCCGGGCTAAGCGATATTCGCCGGGGTGCAGATCGGATCCGGAAATAGATTGCGAAGAGCACAAAAATAGCAATAATTATGTGTTAAAAAATGGAATACCGGTGTTCCGGGTCCGCATATTGCCTTCAATTATCAAAAACCTTTGACAAGTTTTGACAAATGGATCGTATTTGCCGATTATAGAAGCGGGAAAACCTGAAGTGGGTATCCCGGCTTTCTGGAGGGAGTTTTCAACAATGGGAATATCTTCTCGGAGCATACATCACAAAAGGCAGATAATATGACAAAAGAAAAAGAGCAGACTCTGGGTTATACGTTTCGTTTTATCGAGACGCTCGAATTTGAAATCATTGAAGATGCTTTTGATAAGGAGAAACCGGGAAATCTGAGTACGCATTTGCAGTTTGGTTCGAATTCGGAAAAACAGACCATTGCGGTAACCTGCAGGTTTCAATTCATGCAGGAAGAGAAACCGTTTATGATCATCGTGGTTAAGTGTATTTTCGAGCTGGAGGAGAGTGCCTGGAACCGGCTTCTGGATGAGGAGCAAATGAGAGTTACCTTACCCGTCCGGTTTGCATCCCATTTGGCGATGACGGCAATAGGCACTATCCGTGGTATTCTGCATGAAAAAACAAAGGGAAGCAAGTTTGACCGGCTTATTCTGCCACCGGTGGATTTAAAGCAGATTGTTTCAAAAGATATTGTGTTGGAGAATCAACAGAATAAAGATAAGGAATCCTGATCCACGGTAATCATGACCATGGTAATATCATCGTGCGATTCGTGCCCATTGGTGAAGGTATCTATTTGTGACCGGATGTGCGTAAGCGCTCCCGGGGAACTATGTATCTGATCGGTGGCGGTGAAGGCCTCTGTAAGCCTATGGGTCCCGAATAGTTCACGATCCGGATTCATGGCTTCGTTAACGCCGTCGGTATGGATCAGGAGCCGGTCGCCTGGTTGCAGTTCGACTTGTGTTGATTCATATGGCACCTCGGGTGTTATACCCAGTGGTAAACGGGGTCCATTTGATGCCAGGGAAATGAGTTTCTTATTTCGCATAAGCAAGGGGGGCATCTGACCGGCATTTACGAATTCGAAGGTCCCGTTTTGGGTGTCGATCACACCGTAGAGCAGTGCGGTAAACATCCGCTTGTCGGTTTTGTGATGAAGTGGTGAATTGATGATGCGCAGCAGTTTATCGGGGGCATGATCACTGACGGCCGAAGCATGCAGCATTCCATTGGTCATAACCGCTGTCATCGCTGCTTTCATACCTTTTCCGCTCACATCCGCCACAGCGATCGCCAACCTTTCGGGTGTTTCATCTGTATGGAAATAATCAAAAAAATCACCGCCAACCTCGCGCGCCGGGTCACAAAGTCCGGCTATGTCAATTCCCGGAACTACAGGCGCTTGCGCGGGCATTAATTTCATCTGCATTTCACGAGCGTTTCCCAGCTCACTTCGCAGCCGTTCGCGTTCCATGTGGATGCGGTAACTCTCTTTGAGGTTGATCCACATCGTGTAGTAGGAGATGGCAAAAATTCCGATTATCGATATAACTATGAATACCAGCAGCCAGTGATTGATGGTATCGAGGATACTGAAATGGAAGCTATGGCCCGGGAAAAGCCACTCAAAGACGATGTCACCGAACCATTGAAGGTTGAACATCCCGATCGAAAAACCCGCGAAAGCGAACAGTAATCCGGCAGCATGCTGAATGAATGAGCGAAAATTTTTAATACGTGGATAAAGGGTACTGCGAAAGACAGCGACGAGAATCAGGATGTGTGTGAAGACAAAATAGCTGAAGATAAGCTGGAGGATCAGCCCGTGAATATGGATTCCCGTGTCATCGACACCGCCGGGATTCAGAACCAGCCAGTTAACCACGGCTAACGTTGTCGCGATCAGAAACCAGATCAGGACTTCTTTGTAAACAGGGGCTTCCTTTTTTGGATAGGGACGGGCCATCGGTTTTTACAGGTATTCATGGGGTGTGATTAATCGCATTAATATAGAGGTTGTTCTGTTTGAAATAAATGGGCATACAGTCGAACTCATTCCTGATGGGGAAAAGCCGAACGTTTACCGGCGGATGGTCGTTGAATCAGGTGACCGAAACAGAATGACTATGAACGCCACCGGAATAATATTTCCCCATCAACTGTTTGAGGACAGCCCTCTGTTTTCGGGATCTGATTCCCTGTTACTGGTAGAGGAATACCTGTTTTTCAATCAGTATGTTTTTCACAAGCAGAAAATCGCCTTTCAACGGGCGGCAATGAAAGCCTATGAAGCCTATCTCCTTGAAAAGGGGTTTCAGGTAACTTATATCGAAGCTGTTGAAGAGCAATCGGACATCCGAAAGCTGATTCCTCAACTGGCCGGACAAGGCGTGGATCATATCAGCTACATTGATCCTGCTGACCAATGGTTGGGGGAAAGAATCCGGCAGAGTGCTGACGAGGCGGGGATATCCACCCAAAAGCATGAAAACCCGCTTTTCTTAAATAAAGAGTCGGAATTGCTGGATTACTTCGGGAGCAAAAAAAGGATGTTTCAAACCGATTTCTACAAGGATCAGCGGTTGAAAAGGGAAATTTTGCTGGATGAAGACGGCAAGCCGGTCGGAGGCAGCTGGACGTACGATACTCGGAACCGCCTGAAATACCCGAAGTCAAAGGTTCCGCCAACCATCCCGGTTCCGCCCCTGAACGACTTTTACCGTGAGGCAAGGTCCTACACCGAGCGCCACTTCGGGGATTATTATGGCACGATTCACCCGGATTTCCGGTATCCCACCACATTCCGGGAAAGCAGGGAGTGGCTGCAGGCGTTTTTGTCTGGCCGGTTCGAGGAATTCGGCCCTTATGAAGACGCTATTGTTTCCGATGAGGTCTTTCTGCATCACAGTGTGCTGAGTCCGCTCTTAAACACAGGTTTGCTTCGACCGGAGTATGTAGTGGAACAGGCGCTTTCCCATGCCCGGCAATACGATATTCCCATCGAATCGCTGGAAGGGTTCATCCGCCAGGTGGTCGGATGGAGAGAGTTTATCAGAGCGGTATATGTGTTGAAGGGTACGGAGGAGCGTACGAAGAATTTTTGGGGTTTTCATCGAAAGATACCTGCGGCGTTCTGGAAGGGTGAAACCGGGATGGAGCCGTTGGATATTTCCATCCGTAAAGTGATGAAATACGGATACGCCCATCACATTGAACGTCTGATGGTGATCGGCAACTTCATGCTGCTTTGCGAGTTTGATCCCGATGAGGTTTATCGCTGGTTCATGGAGATGTTTGTGGATTCCTACGATTGGGTGATGGTGCCCAATGTATACGGAATGAGCCAGTTTGCCGATGGCGGGTTGCTGGCGACCAAGCCCTATATCAGCGGGAGCAATTACCTGCTTAAGATGAGCGATTACAAGAAAGGCGATTGGCAGAAGACCTGGGATGGCCTGTTCTGGAGGTTTCTGCATGTCCACCGTGATTTCTTCCAGTCCAATCCGAGGCTGAAGATGCTGGTGACCACGTTTGACAAGATGCCGCAGGAGAAGCGCGACGCTCATCTTCACAATGCGGAGCAGTATCTGGCTGCATTGGAGTGATCATGTTTCTTCATCCACAAGGGACGGCATTGGCTTGCTGGCATTTTTCATAATTCTGCAATTTATGATTCCGCTTTATAAGATTCAGCCGTCAAAAATCAAGTGTCACAGGCCGGCTGAGAAAAACGTGCGTAATGCTTTGGAATAACCCTCATAAACGGGAAGGTCATTATGTCCGCCACCGGGAATAAGTATCTTCTCTTTTTGAGCGGAACCAGAGACATCATAGAGCTTTTCCGCCATTCGCGCGGGTGTGACTTCATCATGCTCTCCTGCAAAAAGAAGCAGGGGTGTGTGTATTTGGGAGACGCGTTCGATATTGTCTTCACGGGCTAAAACGGGATCGATGTCGAAGCCGATGAAGGGTTTAAGGAGAAACGGTATGAGGCCGCCGGTCCAATCCGAGACATTGGTGATCGGACTTTCCAGCACATAACCGCTTACCGGCTTTCTTTCGGTCAGCCAACCGGCCAGGAGCGACCCCATGGAATGTCCGTGTACGAAGATCTGGTGTGCCTTGCCGGGGTGGTCCGTGTCATCGGCGTGACCGGTAGTCTCTCTGCTGTTTGCAGCAACCGGAGCTTTATTTTCTGCAAAGTCGAAAACAGTTTCTGCATCCTCTTTCAAACCCGCTACGGTCGGTTCACCGCTGCTCATACCGTATCCGCGGTAATCAAACAGCAGCAGGTTGACACCCGCATCCGCGTAGGCTTCAATAAGTGGACGGGCTTTCACCATCAAAAACCCGTTGCCGCCAAGATAGACCACTGTGGCGCGGGCCTCTTCATGCTCGAGGTACCAACTGTCGAGATGCTCGCCGTCAGCCGTCACGATGGTATCTTCATGTAGTGTGAATCCGGGAATATCAAAACGATCGGGAGTGATTGTGCGGTGTGCATCAAACGCACTATCTTCACGGATTTCAATCGTGTTGCAGGAGGAGAGTAGCACGATGAAAAGGAGAAAAAAAGCAGCTGAAAGAGGACGAGTGGTTAGCATATATTAATTTTCAAATGTTCAATGGGTTTCGACATAATGTTGTATAGGGACAGATATAGCACAATGCGGATTTGCTGTAAGAGACGGATTTGGGAAGGTGTGAAATTAGAAAGGGAAGGATTTGGTGTGCAAGACGGAATTGAAGTGAGACGGAATTGAAGTGAGATACCGGATGGAGCTAACTTTGTGCCTGTTCGTACATCCGGTCGACGATTACCATATGCGGAAGGGTCAATACACTGATGAGAATGAACATCAGTGCAATGAATTGATCACCCATGGAAAGTGCATGGTTTATACCTGCAAGTACTGCCAGGCCGGCAAGAGAAACAAGAGTAAAGGGGGTGGCCGCTTTGTAAAACCGGGTCAGCGACATCGGCTTATTCTTACTGCGCAGGTACTGCTGCATTTCGATTATATGGCCTGCTGAGTGCCAGAGCGCAAAATAAACCGCAAAACCTATAATGGGTCCGGCTAAAAGGAAAAGGGCAATAATCACCAGCGTATCAATCACAAAAGAGGTACCACTGTTTAGCTTACCGGTTGCCCAGGCATATGCGAAAACCGAGGCGTATGCGGCAAAAAGTATGGATAAAGCAACAGGCGAATCCGGCAACGCGGCAAAAAGAACGGCCGTTTCAATATTGATAGCCTGTGACATGATCGGAAAACTTACTTGTGTGTCTGTGAAAACAATGAGTCCAACGACAAGAAAGCCTCTGGCCACGTACCACAGGGATCCGCCGGAACCTTTTGCCAGAAAATCTTCCATGTCAGCCTGGCCAAAATGATATATCGATATCAAAAAGAAAAAGATAAGTCCGATGACCGGATGGATAAGCCAAATGGCTCCAACGATAAACATCAGTCCCAGATACATTCCGTAGAAGAAGGCTTTACTTCGCCAGGATGTGTCCAGTCCATACACTTTTTCAGCGATAAGATGGTCAATGGCTCCATGCGGTATTCCCACGGCTATCACAGAAAACAAGGCAATCCAGAGACTCCAGCTCGAGGCGGTACTTGGTAGGAAGGAACCGAAAAGTATGGCTCCGAAGCTCACGACAATTGCCAGCCGTGCAGCCCAGGTGGACGAATGCCTCATTTTGTAAGATGTTTTCCGGTTTTTTGATTTATCGATGAATAAACCAATACCGAAAAGAGGAATAAATCATTCCATCAAGAGTGTGTTACCACTATAAAAAAGCGGGTAAAGCTGGATTCAGGAACAAGTAACAATATGGATCAAATATTTTTAAATAATTGCCATGTAACAGGTTGCATATAAATCAATGTATGATTGTAAAAAATATCGACTTATGTCAAACTTTTTTTCAGAAACATCGGTTTTAGATTTCACTTATCACAGTAAAATAAACACAAAAAGGAGCGTTTATGGATCGTTTATATTCGTTGGGCAATGCCACATTTGAAAACTATGTAGGTATTGAATCAGGCTACACCGAAATGGCGTATCAGATGTCGGCGCATGTGCTGACGGTTGGATTCGCCATTATGCTGGCCGCACTGTTGTACTTTGTATTGACAATGAAAACCGTGGCACCGAAATACCGGATTTCATCGGTTCTGTCGGTTGTGGTGATGGTCTCGGCGTTTCTGCTTCTGATGATACAGCAGCAAAATTGGACCGGAGCCTTTGTTTTTGACGCTGATTCCGGGCGTTACTTCCTGGGTTCGGAGACCGATCTGTTCAATAATGGATATCGCTACCTGAACTGGTTGATTGATGTGCCCATGTTGCTGTTTCAGATTCTATTTGTGGTTTCGCTGACCAAGAGCTCTTTCAGCTCGGTACGAAATCAATTTTGGTTTTCCGGAACGCTGATGATTCTGACGGGGTATGTAGGTCAGTATTACGAGTACACCAACCCCACGCTTTTCTTCTTATGGGGCTTTATTTCCACCATTTTCTTCATACACATTCTTTATGTCATGAAAAATGTGATCACCGAAGGAAAGCAGGGCGCACCGGAGAAAGTGCAACGATATCTCGGTATGATCTGGGGAATCTTCCTTTTCTCCTGGATGCTTTATCCGGGAGCATACCTGATGCCGTATCTGTTCAGCATGGGTCTGGAGCCGTCGCTGAATGAAGCTGCCGTTGTAGGCCGTCATATCACTTTCACGGTCGCTGATGTCAGTTCCAAAGTGATTTATGGCATCCTGCTTACACTCACAGCGCAGGAAATGAGCAAGGCGGATGGATATGACTATGATGCTCTGACGACGACCAGCTAATTGATAAATGTCTTAGGCTCTGGCTTCGGTCATTTCAGGAATAGCATTGGCCTGCTTTCGGTAAGTAACTCTGTTTGCAAACGAGACAGATATCGAATGTAAGTTTGAAATTTTCAGGATTCGGGATCGGCCTGTAGCTTTCCACCGCGCACCGTAGCCCCGATTACAAGCGCCGCTGCAATTACCACGACATTTTTTATGATATACTGCCCTTGGGTGGTCAGAACCAGGGGGAAACTTTCGAATACCACATGCGGCAGAAGGACAACCGGCGAAAAAGTGCCGATCATCTGGACATACAGCATCAATATGGTAAACCGTATATAGTGGCGTACAAACATGCCGACACCGATCATGCATTCCCAGAGCGCCAGTATTGGTAGTCCGATCCCTGCCGTTACTATTCCGAATGTCAGAATTTCGATGGTTGCACCGGCAAGCTGTTCGGCCGGACTCGCTCCCGGAAAAAACTTCAGTGCCCCAAACCAGATGAATATCAGTCCAATGCTTATCCGCAGCAGGAAAATGCCATATTTTGCCATCCACCGGGTAATGGACTGATCGATATGTTTGTACTTTTTCAGGAGTCGAGTGAATAGAATAGGAGTCATATTTCGAACGTGCATGTATTTGTTATTCGGGAGTATAATGTGGTAAAGAACGCACTTAATTCCCCATTTTTATGTCAATATTCCGCTAAAGGAACCAAAAACCGGATGAGGTAGAGTGTTATGGTTAAAAAAAACTCAACAGTTTATTAAACGAACAAATCAAACACGAGCTCAATTCAGTTTATTTATATTTGTCAATAAAGGAAATTGGAGTGATCTTGGCACGGTTCAATTAAATATATCCGGTTTACTTTTCGAAATTAATCCACACTGCGACTATGCATATTTCAGATGGAATCATTGATCCCGGTATCTCCGTTGGTGCTTTGGTAGTATCGGTGGGTTTGGTGTATGTTGCCGGCAGAAAAGTCCCGCAGGAAGAAATCCCCAAAATGGGTATTACCGGCGCTGCTTTGTTTGTGGTATCGCTCATTCACATCCCCTTTGGCGGCACCTCTATCCATCCGGGACTCTATGGTATTGCCGGAATTCTGCTGGGTAAGCGTGTCTTTCCGGTAATTTTTACGGTGCTGCTGTTTCAGTCCATCATACTGCAGCACGGCGGCTTGTTGTCAGTAGGTATCAACTCGCTGAATATGGGGGCAGGTGCCTTTTTGGCCTGGTTGATTTGGAGTCAGCAACGCATACCCGAGTCATTCCGTGCCGCTGTGGCCGGAATGATCGGCGTCCTCATACCCGTCTTGCTCATGGCTTTGGAATTTCATCTTTCGGGTTATGGGCTGGGAATTCTCTACCTCTTCTCTGTTTATATATTTGCGGCACTGGCCGAGGGAGTGATCTCGTTGTTTGTTGTGAAGTTTTTCAGAAAGACAAAATCAGATATTCTGGCATAAAGCGTATATTTATCTTATTATAGTTCTTCAGTTCAGCAGAAAGTTTCTTCTTGCGGAAAAAGGATTTGTCCATGACGCGTACAATTACAGGTCCGTATGACGTCTTTGTGGTCATGACCATTTTATTCAACCGATATCATTGATTCTAACAAAGAGATTCTAACAAAGACTCTAACAAAAGGTTATGGTAAGATTCATTTTTGCATTCCTGTTTCTGGGCGTTATTCTTAGTACGAACACGATGGCTCATTCCATCAGAATGGATGTGGAGGAGCATCCTCCGGCGGTCAAGGTGCATGCCTATTTTTCGATGACCTCCCCACTTGTTGATGCGAAAGTGGAGGTTTCCAGGTCCGGAAGCGATGCGGTTTATCAACGGGGGCGCACCGACGAAGTTGGATACTTTGCCTTCATTCCCGATGAAGCTGGTGATTGGGTAGTCACGGTGGATGATGAGCGAGGCCATATTGGCAGGACGGAGGTCAGCATCACAGAGGCTTTTTTCCAGGATGAACAGATGGACGAGCTGCCGGGTCAAACCACAGCGCAGCCACAGGATGAACAGGGTGATGGGCCACTGGACCATCAAACAGATGAGGCGCAGGCTGAGCAAAGGGGTGATCAGCAGGTTGCGCAAGAAGATGATCAGCAGCATGAGCGAAGGGAAGGGTCCGCGGCATCGGCAATGGAAGATTCTGCGCAGCGAACCCATGATATCCCGCTTATGTACAGGGTTATTTTCGGACTGGCTCTTATCTTTGGCATAACGGGGTTCATGTATGGTATGAAAGCGCGGAACTCAAAGAAAAGTAGTCAGGCAAGGCATTGAGACATCATTTCATTGACCGGTACAGCGATCTGAACTCCCCTGTGCACAGGCTTGATCCACGAATAAAAATACTTCTGGCATTTCTGGGAATACTAATCGTTGTATCCGAACCACCGGGCCGGTTGCTTCCGTTTGCTTTTTATGGGGGGCTGCTGCTGGTGATGTTGCTGCTAAGCCGCCTGCCTTTTGCGTTTCTCCTCAAGCGCTACCTGATCCTGTCCCCCTTTATCGTCATGGCATCGGTATTTTATCCGGTATCCCTGTATTTTGCCGAAGAAACACAGGCCATAGCTTTTCAGCGGGAGGCCATAGAAGTTGCGCTATCCATTTTCCTTAAAGCAAGTCTGTCGCTTTTTTTGTTGATCTGGCTGATTTCCGTCGAGCGGTTTCATATCCTGCTGCTGGGTTTACGCAAACTGAAGATGCCCAAATTGGTAGGTACCATTTCCATTCTCATGTACAGCTACATATTCGTGTTTTGGGATGAAGCCCTGAAAACCACGCGTGCCAGAGAGAGCAGGACACCCGGGAAGCTGCAAAGAAACAAGCTGAAAACGTATGCCAACCAGATGGCGATGATCCTGCTGCACAGCTGGGAGCGGTCAAAAAGCCTGCATCATGCGATGCTGTCGAGGGGCTTCCATGGTGAGTTTTACAGCATGCGGGACCCGGGATTGAAAAGAGCAGACATCCTGACTCTGACCTTGTTTTTGTTGCTGTTTTTGCACATTCGCTTCTTCACAGATCCCTTTTTCATTCAATAATCCGTTTTTTATCCAATAGATTCTTTATGGCTGCCGGTGTACAAATAAAAGATTTAAGCTTTTCCTATTCCGAGGAAAAAGAAGTTTTAAAAAATCTCGGTCTGCAGATACATCCGGGTGAGAAGATGGGATTAATCGGACCGATGGGTTCGGGTAAGTCGACGTTGTTACTGCACTTGAATGGGCTGCTGACCGGTAGCGGTACGGTTACGATCGGGAATACCGAGGTAAACAAGGACACTCTTCCGGAGATCAGGCGAAAAGTTGGGATGGTGTTTCAAAACCCTGACGATCAGCTCTTCAATCCCACCGTTGAAGAAGAAATTGCTTTCGGGCCGCTCAACTTCGGACTTGGTCCCGATGAAGTGGAAGAAAAACTGAAATATGCGCTGGAAGCCATGCGGTTGTCCGGATTAGAAAAGTCCCTTTCGCATCATTTGTCCATGGGCGAACGAAAACGAGTGGCGCTGGCAACGGTTCTGGCTTTGGACCCTGATGTTATTGCTTTTGATGAACCATTCGCAAACCTGGATACACCCATGGTGATGCAGTTGTTGGACATCATCAATGGCCTGTCGGCAACCTTTATTATTGTTTCGCAGTCTTTGCTCCCCCTGCTCTCCTGCTGTGACCGGGTGGCCATTATTAACCATGGACGTATAGTGGCTGTGGGACCGGTTAAGGAGATACTGAAAGATGAGGAGCTCATGCGGAATAATGGACTGGACATGGATTTCTACAAAAACATTTGCCGGGATTTGTTTTAAGGGCCGTGCGTTTATAGAGAGTCGTGACCCGGGACATTCTGCATCCAGCGTTTTTATTACGAATTGGCGATTTTTAATTCAAAAAGACACTCATGGACGATTGCAAATTTGTTGTAGGTTAATCTATTTTTTTAAAAACAACGACACACCTCACATCAGAGGAAATGCAAGACAATTGGAACTATTCAAAACATGCTATCGAGCGAATGGAGGCCAGGGTATCTGAAAGTGATGAACAAAAATCGGGAATCATTTTTGATTACGATGTGGAGGGTAACATTGTGGGTATAGAAATACTGGAAGCCTCAAAGAAAACAAAAAATCCGGCGGAACTTACCCGGGAAATTGATTGATTGCCTGGCAATTTCTGCTAATGCTGTCATGACTCGCGGGATATTCGCCACCCCCGGTCACTAAAGCCATAACCCCTCATCCGGCAATCAAAAAGCGCTCGAATCGCTGTTGAAGGCGGTCCCAAACCGGGCGAGAATGAGTTCGGACCTACAAGCAGGGCGCCGGGCACATGTGTACGACCTGTTCGTTCAATTCTTTAAACATCTTGAAATCGATCACCTTGTCGATATTGTGATGAAGGGGAACAAACAAGCTGTGCATTAAAGCCTTTTCAATTTTATTCATATAAAAACACTCCCTAATCTGAATAATTCACAAATCAGGAAAAATGATCCGTCCAAAAATAAGTACCCGGATTTTACCCCTTGTAATACTCCACTTCACCGTTGGCAAACTGTTGCACACGGGCTACGATATCTTCTCGCTGACGTTCATTCAGCTTTTCAAAATCTTTGGCCATCTGAATTTTCTCCCTGAGCATATCTGCGTTATCCGGACCCGTGATCAATACACTAACCGGCAATGACCATGCAAAATTAAGGCAATCCCGGATCGCAATATGGTCTGGTACCACCGGATTATCTGAAGTCCAGCCAACCCGCTCTTTTTCAGCAAAAAAGCGACCGTCAGCCAATGTTTTCATTGCCAGCAGACCTGTATTTCGTTCGACGGCCGTCGGTATCACTCTGTGGATGAAACTGTTATCCGAGGCGGCATCTACCGGATTAATGGGTATCTGGATGGTATGAAACAAATCCTCGAATTCTTCCTGCATACGAACATTTGCTTCGGGATCAACGTGACCGGTGAACCCGATATAGCGCACCTTTCCGGTCTCTATTGCTTCACGAAATACATCGATAACACCATTTTGGATCCGGTTATCCACATCTTCCGGACTGCGGACAGAATGCACTTGCCAAAGGTCAATCTGGTCAACCTTCATCCTCCTGAGAGACCCTTCAAGATGTTGCCTGGCTGTTTCAGCATCACTGGCGGTTGACTTGGACATAATGAAGACCTCATCGCGATATTTCGGGACCAGGAATTTTCCAAATCGACGTTCGCTTTCACCGCTTTGATAGGATTCCGCCGTATCGAAAAATCGAATTCCACCCTCCATCGCTGCTTCAATGGTTCTTTGTGACTCTTTCTCATCCATACTGCCACCGATGTGAAACCCACCGAGGCCAAGCATGGTAACATATTCACCGGTGTTACCCAGTTTCCTTTTCGGCAGCAACTCGCCCCATTTATCGGCATTATCAACCTTCATATTGGAAAACGCTTTGTATGGAAGCATCATCCCGGCCGTAAGTCCTGTCAATTGCTTTAGAAATACTCTTCGATCTTTCATTATTGTCGGTTCAGTTGGACGTTGGTTTTGCCGGATTGCGGTTTTGTTGGTTCCCCATTTTATCCGGAAGTCGATGATATTCCTCAAAAAATGGTTAAATAAGGAGGTAATATCAAAAACAAACCCGAAAAACCGGAAAAAATCGTATTATTCTGCAAAACCTGTCCATTCTTGAAGGCAATTGGGGGCTTTGATACCCGATATGCCAGGTGAAATCGGGGGCTTTGATCCCCGGTATGGCCAGGTGAAATCGGGGGCTTTGATACCCGGTATGGCCAGGTGAAATCGGGGACTTTGATCCCCGATATGGCCAGGTGAAATCGGGGACTTTGATCCCCGATATGCCAGGTGAAATTGGATTTATGAATAATGTAGATTAGAAGAACATGTTAAAAAGA
>CAYMBG010000019.1:0-11466 GCA_964388615.1 uncultured Chitinophagales bacterium
ATATGGATTTTGCTGATTCCGTGTGGCCGAATACCACCTGGAAAAGTTATTAATACTCAAAACGCATTTTTTTACCGACTCATCTTACATTTTTCCATGCTTGTAAAATAAGTCTATTTGGAATATCTGATTACAAATAGCGAAGCTATAACACAAAACCACATAAAAATACTCGACCTTACCAAATACATAATCAAAACCCATGAGTCAACAGAAAACCATTATAGTAATTTTATCAGCTTTTTTTTTAGTGTCAGGAAACGCGTGCAGCGAACAGGAAGAAAGGCAGCCAGCAGGAGAGAGTGAACCTGTCCGGTTGATGACCTTGAATCCAGGACATTTTCACGCTGCGTTAGTCCAGAAAAACGAGCTTGGCCGTGTGGATGAGACCGTTTTTATCTATGCACCGGAAGGCCCGGATCTGGACCTGCATCTGGAGCGTATTGAAGGTTTTAATACTCGGGAAGAAGAACCGACCAACTGGCAGACAGAAATATATAACGGCCCGGACTACCTGCAGCGAATGCTTGAAGAGCAGCCCGGAAACGTGATGGTGACAGCCGGAAACAACATGAAGAAGACCAATTACATCAAACAGGCCGTAAGCAACGGCATTCATGTTCTGTCTGATAAGCCGATGGCAATTGACACCGGGGGCTGGCAACTGCTTACCGAGGCGTTTGAACAGGCTGAAAATAATGAAGTTTTACTCTACGATATTATGACGGAGCGGCGCGAAGTTACATCACGCCTGCTTCGGAGCCTGATGCAGGATGAGGTATTGTTTGGTGAACTTGCTACCGGAACACCGGATGAACCGGCTATCTACAAGCAAAGTATCCATCATCTCTACAAGCAAGTTGCAGGTTCTCCACTTCGTCGTCCGCCATGGTATTTTGATATTGAACAGCAGGGTGCAGGTATAGTTGACGTGACTGTCCACCTGGTGGATCTATCTATGTGGGTTGCTTTTCCTGAGCAGATAATGAATTATGAGGAGAATGTGAAAATACTGGAAGCTAATAGTTGGCCGACAATGGTGAGCCTTGAAGAGTTTCAACAAATTACCGGTGAACCCGAGTTTCCGGACTATTTGATAAGGCAGTTGAATAGTGAAGGAGTACTTCCTCTATATTCCAACGGAAGTATTGAATATAAGCTCAATGATCATCATGTGCATGTTGAAGTGCAATGGGATTATGAAGCTCCACCAGGCGGAGATGACAGTCATTTCACCGTTATACGTGGAAGCAGGGCAAATCTGGTGGTGCGGCAGGGAAAGGAGCAGGATTTTCAAGCCACGGTCTATGTCGAGCCGGCTGAAGGATTGACAGCAGAAGAAGTAGAGCCAGCCATTATTGATGCCGTAGAACAATTGCAAGATCAATATCCGGGAGCCGGTTATGAGTTTTCAGATTATGGATGGAAATTGAACATTCCTGACGAGTTTCATTATGGACATGAGGCACATTTTGGAATGGTTGCTCAATCGTTTTTAGATTATCTGGAGGAAGGAAGGCTTCCTGAATGGGAGGTTCCAAATATGATTACGAAGTATTATATCACTACACAGGCACGTGAAATGGCGGGAGTACCATCACATTGATGTCGATGGAAGTCTTTTTTTATAATAAAACTCAGTAAAAAAAAGGAGTGCTATGAAAAAAATGAATTTAAATAGAAGAGATTTTTTAAAAAAATCAGCATTAGCCGGTGCAGCTATGGGACTAGCCGGGCCATACACATTATCCCGGGGAGCAATAAGTCCGAATGATCGGGTAAATGTTGCCATTATGGGAGGTCGCGGTCGCGCAGGAGCACTTGCGACGGCATTTGCCAGTGTAAGAGGAACCCATGTGAAATCAATATTTGATGTGGATTACCGGCCGTTGGATGAATTGGCAATGGAAGTGGAAGAAATACAGGGCAGCAAACCAGATACAGGTACCGATTTTCGTCGTGCGCTGGATGACCCCGATATTGATGCTCTGGTCATTGGGGCCCCGGATTTTTGGCATACCCCCGCAACCATCATGGCGCTGAAAGCAGGCAAGCATGTCTATGTTGAGAAGCCGGCCAGTCACAATCCTGCGGAGGCTGAGCTTATTGTTCATGCACAAAAGCGATATGGAAAGCTGGTGCAGATGGGGAATCAATACCGCTCTTCCGAACATACACAACAGGCAATTATGGACATTGCGGAAGGTATGATCGGAGAACCTTATTATGCAAAGACATTTTATGCCAATGCGAGAGGTCCTATTGGTCATGGTCAGATTGCGCCGGTACCAGATTGGCTTGATTACGAATTATGGCAAGGCCCTGCACCACGAACACCGTATCGGGATAATGTCATTCATTATAACTGGCACTGGTTTTGGAAATGGGGCACGGGCGAAGCACTCAACAATGGTACCCATGAGTACGATGTTGCCCGATGGGCTCTGGGGCTGGGACTACCCAATAGGATCAGTTCCACCGGAGGACGATTTCATTATAATGATGATTGGGAGTTCTATGATGTTCAAAATATCAATTTTGAGTTTCCCGGGGGCAAGGCTATTAACTGGGAAGGACGAAGCGCAAACGGCTATGGTTTCTGGGGTAAAGGTCGTGGCACTTATATTCATGGAACAGAAGGAACATTGTTCACAGATCGCGGGGGGTATCAGGTGTACAACCTGGATAACGAGCAGTTAAAATCTGTAGAACGCGAAGATGAGATCGATCCACTGGATACGGTTGGAGGTGGTGGAACAACCGATATTCACATCGATAATTTCGCTAAAGCGATCCGTCAGGGTGAAAAATTAAACTCTCCGATAGACGAAGGACAGAAGTCGATACTTCCTCTTCATCTGGGAAATATCTCACAATATGTGGGACGTTCGCTGAATATAGATTCACAGACCGGCCGTATCATTGGTGACTCTGAAGCAATGAGTATGTGGAGTCGAAGGTATGAAAAAGGCTGGGAGCCCAAAATCTAAATAAAAGTGCCCGTAATTCAGATTTACGGGCACTGAATTTCTTTTGAAAAACAGAAAGTATCCTAAAAACTTATGAAAATGATTATCAGGCATGCTGCAGGTAAGGAAGAAACCAAAAACATGAAGTCTAAAGATCTTAGAGATCATTTTTTGATTGAAGATCTTATGAAAGATGAAACGATTCAAATGGTTTATAGCCATTATGATCGATTAATAATTGGAGGTGCTGTAACTGCCGGGAAGGAATTGATGCTTGAAACCTCGACCGAATTAAAAGCCGACTATTTCCTTGAAAGAAGAGAGCTGGGCATTATTCTTATATCCGGTCAGGGTTCGGTAACAGTTGACGGGGAGAAATATACGATGAAGGAAAAGGAGTGTCTGTATGTAGGGCGTGGAAACAAATCTGTCGTATTTAATAGTACAGGCAAAGAGCAGAAAGCACAGTTCTATTTTACCTCAACTCCTGCCCATACCGTTTATCCTATAAAAAAAATGAGTATATCAGACGCTGTCTCACAGTCATTGGGATCAGGTGACAAGGCTAATGAACGCACGATATACAAATACATACATCCGGATGGCATTAAAAGTTGTCAGCTTATGATGGGGTTCACTGTGCTAAGCAAGGGAAGTATTTGGAACACTATGCCTCCACATCTCCATGAAAGAAGAATGGAAGCCTATTTTTACTTCGATCTTTCAGAAGAAGACCGGATATGGCATTTTATGGGAGAGAGCGATGAAACCAGACACATGTTGGTTGCAAATCATCAGGCGATTATTTCCCCACCATGGTCAATACATTCTGGCGCTGGTACCAATAACTATGCCTTTGTTTGGGCAATGGCCGGTGAGAATCAAAGTTTCTCTGATATGGACGCTGTACCGTTAGACAAATTGAGATAGAATCTGAGTCTCGTAAGTTTATTATGTGATCGTCAGATTATTTATAAAAAAACAGAGGTATATTCTATGATAGCAAAACTATTTTCGCTAGAAGGCAAAACCGCTTTAGTCACTGGAGCCAGCAGAGGTCTTGGCCGTGCTATGGCTATTGCACTTGCTGAAGCTGGAGCCGATGTGATTTGTGCGGGTTCGCGTCCGGGTAGTGCTGATGAAACATCCGGGATAATAAAAGGAAAAGGGCTGAAAAGCTGGTCTGTCCACGGAGATCTCTCATCTACATCTGAAGTAGCAAAACTGGCTGATGATGCGAATTCATGTAGCGGGACGATTGACATTCTGGTAAATAATGCGGGTACTATTGAACGCTTTCCTGCAGCAGAGTATCCAGAGGATGCCTGGGAGAGGGTAATACAGACGAATCTGAATTCGGTTTATTATCTGTGCCGCTATTTTGGGGCAAAGATGATTGAGAGGAAGCAGGGTAAAATTATCAATACAGCATCTTTACTTTCTTTTTCCGGAGGAATTACGGTACCATCCTATGCTGCTTCAAAACATGCTGTAGCCGGTCTTACCAAAGCACTTGCCAATGAATGGGCTGCTGATAATATACAGGTGAATGCAATAGCCCCCGGTTATTTTAAAACCGATAATACTCAGGCGTTGCAGGATAATAAAAAGCGTTTTGCTGAGATATCCGCTCGAATTCCGGCAAATCGCTGGGGTAATCCGGAAGACCTGAGCGGGGCGGTCATCTTTCTTGGTTCCCGGGCTTCTGACTATGTTAATGGTCATATTTTAACGGTAGACGGAGGGTGGATGGCTAGGTGAACACAAAACGGATTGTTATTACCTGTCATTTTTATTCATTGTAAACACCCTTGTTTTGATATCTCAAGGTCCGATTTTGATAAGTTTCTTAATTAAAGAAAAAAAATTTGAATTCAATTAACCGGTTAACTATACTCTTAGGTAAGAGCAAGTTTTTTGAGGTAGGGATAGTTACTTGCTCTGTAGTTACCGGTTAAACTCGCCGTCTATTACTATCATGGAAAAAAGTGTGGAACAGTTCAGAAGAGGCTGACTAATAATATGATGAGGGGATATTATACTCAAAAAAGTAACCGGTTAAGTATACTGGCAACATTTTCTCATGCTATTCATGTGGCTGTTAAACATACCATAAACATCCAAATGTATATATGAATAACATCCAACATATTCGAAAAGGCAGAAAATATATGCTTTACTCTGTACAGGATCGCAATAAAGATATCTTTGTTCATATCTACAGAACTCATTATTACAATTTGTGCTATTTCACCTTCAAAATTATCGGTGATAGCGAGGTTGCGAAGGAACTTGTACAGGATACGTTTTTAGCAGTGTGGGAAAAGCGAAAACAACTGAAGAGTCCTAATGCCATTCAATCTTATATATACAAAGCTTTGAAAAACCGGGCATTAGACTATTTAAAACATCAAAAAGTGGTTAGAAGATGGCTGGAAGAAGCTAATAATATCGATTTAACGAACGTGGCAAACAGTGATGAAGAGATTTCAGAAGATGATCTTTCTCATGCCATTGATCAATCGGTAGACAATCTGCCCTCAAAGTGTAAGATGATTTTCAAAATGAGTCGTAATGAAGGACTAACCTATAATGAAATAGCCGACCTGCAAGGTATTTCAGTTAAAACCGTCGAAACACAGATGAGACGTGCATTTACGAAGTTACGGGATACTCTGTACATGTCACTTTGATACATTTTGATTTTTATCCGCACTGGATACATCTACTAGCTTTTTAATTTCATGAATCCAAAAAAAGGACATAAATGTTGTTAAGCAGATTATTTACTACTGTAAAGCAGGGTCAGACTTACCCCTCTAGAAAAATGAATCCTCTTCTTATTATATCTGCAATAATGAGCCTGCTGGTAATCAACACCGCAGCGTTAGAAGCAAAAACTTCCATTCAAGATATAATTATTTCTGATTTAGAATCTTCGACAATAAAAAAGGCGAAAGATTTTCTTCAGGAAAAGCCTGTGACTATATCCAAGAAGGTATCTGAAAGGAGTGCTGGAGGCCCCAATGATTTTTATTCCGAGGGGGATTATTGGTGGCCTGATCCGGATAATCCGGAAGGACCATATATCAGAAGAGATGGAGAAAGTAATCCGGACATGTTTGTGCATGATCGACATGCAATGATCCGTTTAAGTAAAATTACTGCCACCCTGACATCTGCATGGGTATTAACAGGAGAACAGAGATATGCAGATCATACCCTGAAGCATTTAGAAGCATGGTTTACCAATCCAAACACATTAATGAATCCCAACATGCTTTATGCTCAAGCCATCCATGGACGCGTGGAGGGACGAAGTATTGGACTTATTGATGCATATCACCTTGTAGAAGTGGCTCAATCGGTTAAGGTCTTAATCGAAGGCCATGCTATTCCAGAAGACCAGGCAAGGAGAATAAAGAATTGGTTCGGAAGATTTGCTACCTGGATGACAACGCATGAATATGGTATTGATGAAATGAACCATCACAATAACCATTCAACCACATGGATTGTAACAGCAGGCATCATGGCAAAAGTGGCTGAACATGAACAAATAGTTAATCTGTGTGTCAATCGCTTTAAATATGTTCTATTGCCAGATCAAATGGCGTTGGACGGCAGTTTCCCCTATGAAATTGATCGAACAAAGCCTTATGGCTATTCGCTTTTCAATATGGATGCATTTGCAAATGCCGCGCATATATTATCAACACCTGAAGATAATCTCTGGGATTATGTTACAAATGACGGAAAGTCCCTGAAGCTGGGAATGGAGTTCCTGGTCCCCTTTATCCGAGACAAATCATCATGGCCTTATGGCGAAGATATTGATATATGGGAAGAGTGGCCAGTACGCCAGTCAAGCTTATTATTCGCCGGTTTGGCATATGAAAACTCAGAATATATTGATCTGTACCTTGCCCAAATACAGGAGCCTCATCATCCTGAAGTTATACGTAATTTACCTGTGAGGCATCCTGTCATCTGGTTGGATCTTCATAAATAGCTTTAAGTGATGTTTAAAAAAAAATCACGATATATGACTTTTGCAGGTTTTATAGTCTCATTATGCTTATTCGCAAACATGATGGGTGATACGGAAATCCCAAGTAGTTACACTGACGCTGGTGTTGAAGGGATGAAGGTAGTATCCGGGCAGGAATTCACGGAATCCAAGATTGACTGGAAACGTCCTCCTGAACTCTTGCATGGCAGTATGGCTACTGAAATTGGTACTCCGGCAATCATTGAGCCTGGTCAGGAATTCCCCTCATTAACAATTAATGCACCTGTAGAAGGTCTTATTCAGGCAGTTGTGATTCATACGGAAAGTGTGAGTCATCAGAAAGAAATGTCTGACAGAAGGTTTGAAAGTAGAATATCAAAAGGAGAAGGGTTAGAGATTACTTTTGACGGAATTCCGAAACCCGGAAGATATCGCCTTGATGTGACTGTTACTGGTAATAACGGAAGACAGTTACTGGATGCCTTTTATTTTACAGTTATTAATCCCGATGAATTATCAGCTGACCAAAGCCTTGCTGTGCATTTAGGGGAAGATGGACATTTGGTTTACACACCAGATTATCGTGGTAACAGGATCCCTGATTTTTCATATGTGGGCTATAAAGGGGGAACGACAGCCATTCCGGAAGTTGAGCAAGTTATAACGCTTGTTCCTGAAAACGGTGATGATACGGATAGAATCCAGCAAGCGATAGATGAACTTGGTTCCCATGAGTTGGAAGAAAATGGGATTCGTGGGGCGATTTTATTAAAAAAAGGAGTATACAGGATAGGTAGTGCTCTACAAGTGAGGAAAAGTGGAATTGTTATAAGAGGAGAGGGCCAAGGAGATTTTAAAAAGCTATGGCTCAATCCGGATGAACAGTACACATTAAATGAACTTAAAGCGCATATTGAAGATAAACCGGCTACGGTCTTGATAGCTACCGGCCAAGAAAGGCGAAGGGTATTGGATGTTGGAGGAGAAAAAGGTGTGGAGATTAATGGAGACAGCGGTATTGATATTTTGGATCAATATGTTCCTGTTGGCTCACATTCATTTACTCTTACTTCAAATGATCATGATTTGAAAATTGGGGACAAGGTAATTATAGAACGCAAGGGTAATGAAGATTGGATTAATGAAATTGGGATGAATCAAATTCCACCCAGACCGGATTATGAAGAAAGCGGTCGGGAAATCGTCCAGTGGCCACCTTTTAAGCTGCAATTTGAGAATGTTGTGACCAATATTGATGGTAATAGAGTTTGGGTTGAATATCCGGTTCTTAATGCAATTGAGCAAAAATGGGGTGGAGGAAGAGTTTACAAGTATTCAGATTCAGGCAGAATAAATCTGGTGGGTATTGAAAATCTGCGAGCTATCTCATTTTGGAAACCGAATGAGAATGGGGTTGACGATACAAGACATGCTGACAGGTTTTTAAATTTTGATAATGTCAGAAATGCCTGGGCCAGGAATGTAACAGCTGAACATTTTTATGGAACAAGTGGAGCCTTTAGACTGGGCAGAAACAGTATGAGTGTCACTTTTGATAGCGTTTCTTCATTAATTGCAGCTAAAACTTATTACATGGGGGAGGGCTATGATGAAACCGGAAGATATTTCGATGATACCGAAGTTTATACCGGCCGTTATGGATGGAGTATATCCGGGCAAAATGCATTGGTCATGAATGCATATGCTATTAACAATCGTCATGCATATGCTGTTGGTAACAGGGTTGCTGGTCCTAATGTTTTTCTGGACAGTGTGGCTGAACAGAGTTTAACATGGAGCGAACCGCACCATAGATGGTCGGTGGGAGGGCTATATGATAATATAAGTGATGATTATGGGATTTGTCTAATGAATCGTCTGCGATACGGCAGCGGTCATGGGTGGGCAGGCGCAAATTATGTAGCATGGAATACCAGCGGAGGAAAATTAGTCGTAGAACAACCTCCAACGGCTCAAAATTGGGCAATTGGGCATGTTGGTGAAAAATCAGATGGCCCTTTTCATGACTGGAATTTGGATATGTTTGACAATAGCTATGGATACTGGGAATCAGAGGGACAACACTTTAAACCGAGAAGTTTGTATCGACAGCAATTGAAAGACAGAATGCATACAGAACATTATCAAAAAAATCAATAAAGTGATGAAGTTGTTGAAATTATAACGTGTACATGATGTGATAATCTCTCAATATAAATTTGTTTTATTTATTAGAGATTTCAAAACAAAAAAATACAGTAATTATGAAATATATATACATAGCTCTAATAACTATACTCTTTTCAACCTCATTTATCTCCTGCGAACGTCCACTGGATAGTCAGGATAATCATATTGAAGATTTGGGAATAGCTTCATTCTCCTACAGGCACCAGTTTGAGGAAGACGTTCCCGGAACATTGAATATGATCAGAGATATGGGGATCACTAATATGGAGTTTTCCAGTCTCTTTGGCCTATCGGCATCAGAACTGCGCGAACTTTTGGATGAACGCGGAATAGCGTGTACCTCTTTCGGAGTTGGTTACAATGATTTGCTTGAAAATCCCGAACAGGTGATTTCTGATGCACATGCATTGGGAGTCAAATATGTAAGAGTGGCATCAATACCACATGACCGGTCGGAACCTTTTACCATCGAGCATGCCAGAAAAGCGGTTGAAGATTTTAGTCGTTTCGGACAAATACTGCGTGAATCTGATCTGCACTTTTTGTACCACAATCATGGTTATGAGTTCAGACCATATGAAGATGGTACTCTTTTTGACTATATCGTTCAAAACACAGATCCGGAATACGTGAATTTTCAAATGGATGTTGCATGGGTAATTCATCCGGGTCATGATCCGGTGGAGTTGCTGAATAAGTATCCTGATCGTTTTTATTTAACTCATTTGAAAGATCTTTCTAGTGATATAGATCATGATTATAGCGGACGTCTTCCCAGAGACTCGAATGTGCCTTTTGGAACAGGGTTGATGGACTTTTCAGCTTTTTTGGAAGCATCACAAAACTCCAATATCGAATACCACTATATTGAGTATGAAGATTATGATGTTGTAGATGTTATGCTTGGTAATGTAGAGTATATTAGAAATATTGGCTACTAGAAAACGGCAATAAATAAAAATATAAAAAACTAATAATAATTGGCAAAATGAATACTATAGAAAATAATTTAATAAAAAATGCTCGAAAAAATGTATCGAGTGCTGTATATTTTTTGTTGCCAGCTCTTATATTTCTAAATATATCATGCTCCTCTTCCGAAAAAATGAGCAGAAGTATATTTGAATATTCCGATCAGCAATTACGACACATGGTGGTGGAGCTGGATGAAGCAATTCAGGCAGACCAAGGGGATGATATGGTGAGTCCGAGGTCTATCAGAGATGGAGAAATTCATATAGTCCCATCCAGAGACTGGACCAGCGGTTTCTATCCGGGTATGCTTTGGATGATGTATGAATATCATAACGACGATTACTGGCTGGATCGGGCAATAGAGCGAACGGCACCTGTAGAGCGTGAGAAATGGAATGACGGCACGCACGACATGGGCTTCAAGATATTCAATAGTTTTGGCCAGGGGTATAGACTTATAAATGATGAAGATTACCACGATATCATCATCGAAGCTTCAAATACTCTGATCACCCGTTACAATGAAACGGTGGGTGCTATTCGATCATGGGATCATAACACGGATAAGTGGGATTACCCTGTAATTATTGATAATATGATGAATTTGGAAATGTTGTTTTGGGCAAGTGAAGTCACGGGTGATCCTGTTTATTATGATATTGCAGAGCAACACGCCTGGACAACCTTTGAAGAACATTTCAGAGATGATTATAGCTCCTACCATGTTATTGACTTTGATATTGCAAATGGTGAGGTAACAAATAGACACACGCACCAGGGAGCTGCTCATGAGTCAGCCTGGGCTCGTGGTCAGGCCTGGGGATTGTACGGGTTTACCATGACCTATCGTTACACCGAAATTCCTGAGTTCCTGGAGTTGGCTGAGGAAATTGCGGATTTTATGATTAATCATCCTAATATGCCTGATGACTTGGTACCGTATTGGGATTATGATGCTCCGCAGATACCCGATGCTGCGAGAGATGTCTCTGCAGCTGCTATTATGGCTTCAGCTCTTTATGAACTGAGTGAGATGGTGCCCGCAGAAGAAGAGTACTATAAAGAAACGGCCGACCGGGTTTTGGATAATCTGTACCGGGATTATCGCTCGCAACCAGTTGGGGAAAATTACGGCTTTTTACTGGAAAGCAGTACAGGTCATCATCCCCACGGATATGAAATAAATACTCCGCTCATATATGCGGATTACTATTTTCTTGAAGCGACATTGAGAAAACATGCATTGAAATAATAGAGATCAAAACATGAGAAACGACGTCAATCTCAATCGCAAATACTCTAAATGTTTTGTAAGGGTTT
>CAYMBG010000019.1:11566-13034 GCA_964388615.1 uncultured Chitinophagales bacterium
AAAAAAATAGTAAAAATATTCTAACCAGGCTGTAAATAAGAAGATCACTCATTACCTACTGACTAACTGACCTAATCGGTTTGTCATTTTGTAATGCAAACACAAAAAAGCAAAATAAATAGAGATATGACAAAAAATCTGTTACAATTAACCCTGATGCTGGTGCTATGCACTTTTTTATCCAGCTCGCTTTTTGCTCAGGACGAGCTCGTTGAATTAGATGCCCATGTTACCAGCCATGCCATTTGGCATTTTGCTAATCCATCGGTTGATATTCATGATGAACGTGCCGATGATGTATGGTACCCTGATAGGGCAGTATTGGAAGCTGTGGATTCATCATCGTACAGTGGAATTTACTCTATAGCTGTTAAGGGAAGTGAGTTAGGTAGTCAGACAGACTTCCGTTTCTCATATGATAATCCATACAGACACGGCCTTTTACCGGAGCACGAAATCAGCTTTCGTGTTTTTATACCAGAGGATGAAATAGAAAAAATTGATCAGATTGTATTTTATGATATGCATGACACCGGAGATGGGTTTGATTATAGTCAAACGGCATATAATGCTCCCGGGGGAGATGTTACAGCAGATGAATGGATTACACTGACTCATGCTATCGACAGGGACGTGGATCCGGAGACAATGGCGCGAATTGGTTTCAGAGTAAATATGGAGGATGGTTACTCGGATGATCCTCCTTTGGTCTTGGTAGATTTCTTCTCAACCGATCCGGATGCACCACTTCATCCGCACTTGAGTGTCCCGCAAAATGTGTCGACTTCCAATATCACCAGTTCCGGAGCAGATCTTAGCTGGGATGCTCCCTATGGAGATGATGAGGTAGAGGAATATGTGGTGTATCGTGGCGGAAATGAAATCGCTCGAACACAGGCTGCCGAATTCACCGACAGCGGCTTACGACCTGAAACCGATTACCAATACCGAATCGCTGCTATGAGCACGGACAGCCTTCTTACTGAAGCTACGGCTCCACAACATGTGCAAACAGAGTCGGAGGAGTTTGAAACTCATGCCACATGGCATTTTATGACATCGGGTGAATGGTCAAATGAAAGAGACGATAATGTGTGGTATACCGAAAGATCCGTGGTGGAAGCTATTGATTCCGAAGCATACAGTGGTATCTATTCAATGGCTCTGAAAGGGGATCACGAACAATTAAGCAGTGATGCCACAGATTTCCGCTTTTCATTCGATAATCCCAGCGAACATGGAGTACAGCCCCGGCAAGACGTACATGTAAGGATTTTTGTCGCAGAAGAGGAGATGGAGAAAGTTGACCGGGTCTCCTTTTACCTGATGGATGAGGGGTGGAATTACAATGGCACTACATTTGGTGAGCTTACAGCTGGTGAATGGAATACGGTGACCCATTATGTTGACCGTGATCCATTGAATACGATATTCAACCGTATGGGAGTCAGGGTAGATGTTGAGGATG
>CAYMBG010000019.1:13134-31682 GCA_964388615.1 uncultured Chitinophagales bacterium
ATGATGAGGTAGAGGAGTATGTGGTATACCGTGGCGGTTTTGATGATTTACGTATTGAAGATTTTGATGAAATCGCTCGAACCCAGGATACCGAATTCACCGACATTGGGTTGCGACATGGCACTAATTACCATTACCGAATCGCTGCCATGAGTACGGACAGTTTGATTACGGATCCAACTGGAATTACATGGATACAAACAGAAGAAGTGGAATTTGAAACTCATGCCACATGGCATTTTATGACATCGGGTGAATGGTCAAATGAAAGAGACGATAATGTGTGGTATACCGAAAGATCCGTGGTGGAAGCTATTGATTCCGAAGCATACAGTGGTATCTATTCAATGGCCCTGAAAGGGGATCCCGAACAATTAAGCAGTGATGCCACAGATTTCCGCTTTTCATTCGATGACCCCAGTGAACATGGTGTCCAGCCCCGGCATGAGGTACACGTAAGGATTTATGTCGAAGAAGAAGAGATGGAGAAGGTTGACCGAGTCTCATTTTACCTCATGGATGAAGGGTGGAATTACGGGGCTACGACATTTCATGAGCTCACAGCGGGTGAATGGAATACGGCGATCCATTATGTTGACAGAGATCCATTGAATACGATATTCAACCGTATGGGAGTCAGGGTAGATGTTGAGGATGGTTATTATGATGATCCTCCCGAGATATTGGTAGATTTCATCACCACCGATCCGGATGCGCCACTTCATCCGCACTTGAGTGTTCCGCAAAATGTGTCGGCTTCCAATATCACCAGTTCCGGAGCAGATCTTAGCTGGGATGCCCCCTATGGTGATGATGAGGTAGAGGAGTATGTGGTATACCGTGGCGGTTTTGATGATTTACGTATCGAAGATTTTGATGAAATCGCTCGAACCTCCAGTACAAATTATACAGATGAAGATCTGCAGGAAAGTACCGATTACCACTACCGGTTGGCGGCCGTAAGCACAGATGGTCTGCTTACGGTACCCACTGATATTACATGGGTCCAAACAGTAACAAGTACACTGGAAGAGGATGCTCCATTGACCTTTGAGCTGAGGGAAAATTATCCAAACCCCTTTAACCCCAGCACAAATATCAGATATCAAATTGCAGAGCCTTCAACGGTCACGCTTGAGGTATATAATGTAATGGGACAACGAGTTAGGACGCTTGTTAACAATCAGGAACAGCAAGCTGGTCAGTATCACATCGAGTTTAATGCTGATAATCTTGCTTCAGGTATGTATATCTACCGAATAGAAGCAGGAGACTTTAGACAGACTCGTCAGATGATGTTGATTAAATAGGCTATTAATAATGCAAGTTTAAAAAAAGTTCGAGGTTGCTGCTATTCCGGATTTCCTATTCCGGAGTAGCAGCAATTCATAAGATTATCATACTTCTAACAACAAAAAAGCACGTTGTTAAATGAGTGATTTTAGGAAGAATCGTTCTTGATGTCTGAAATGATGAAATCCTGGTCAGGCTAATAGTGAAAGAATTTTATCACTATTATTAATAATGGCACATATATATAGGGTTATTTATTCATATCACAAATAAAATCGTACAGATGTTCAAAAAAATAATATTTATAAATACTTTGTTGTTGTTTTTAATCACTCAGCAAATAAATGGTCAATCTTTTATTGAAAGCAGTGCAGCTTCTTACGGGGAAAGTGATTTTATTGATAATAATGAGCCCCTGCCAACCGATGAGAACTTAACTGGTAATTCCGCTCATATACAAGATCAGTACGGTGCGTTGACTGGAAAAATCATTGACGGTGTTACAGGCGAGCCTCTTTTTGGAACTAATATTATTTTACAGAATACTTCTATTGGAGATGCAACGGATGATGATGGAGAGTATGCCCTGCGAAGAGTGCCGGTGGGGGAACAAACGTTTGTTATTCGTTATTTGGGATATGTAACTAAAACAGTAGAAGTGACAATAGTTGCAGATGAGACTGTAGAACGGGATATAGAGCTTCAACCTGCTCATTTAGAAGGTGAAGAAGTGTTCATCTATTCACAGGCGTTGGGTCAGGCGCAAGCAGTCCGACAACAACTTGAATCTAATACCATTGTTAATGTAGTCTCAGAAACAAGATTACGCGAAATGGCCGATGCCAATGCAGCTGAAACTATTGGTCGACTTCCCGGTGTCTCCGTTCTACGAGATGCAGGAGAGGGGCAAAAGGTGGCTATCAGGGGTATGGGACCGCAGTATAGTTCCATAACCATTGATGGGAACCGGGTTCCGGGTACAGATGGAGATCGTTCGGTTGATCTAAGTATGATATCGCAGGAAATGCTGGCAGGTATCGAAGTTTACAAAGCGATAAGACCCGATATGGATGCAGATGCCATTGGCGGGGCGGTTAATTTTCAGATGGGAGGGGCACCCAGTGAAACACGGTACCGGGCAAACCTTGAAGGGGGGTATAGTGGACACACTTCCGAGTTTAGCAACTATAAAGTATCTGCTATGGGAAGTCAGCGATTCCTGGACCAGAGACTCGGTGTAATGTTTTCAGCTAATGCTCAGGAAGTGGATCGAAGTGCTCATGTTTTTGGTGCCGGTTACAGAATTTTAAGATCTGCACGGGAAGGTGAGCCTCATGCTCCAATTGAAGTAAACAGTTTAAATCTTAGTGACAGATTAAACACCAGAGTACGTTATGGCGGCAGTTTGTCACTTGATTGGGAATTGCCCAATGGACAAATTTTATTGACGAACGCTTATAATCGACAGAATCGAGACGAAAGGCGCCATGAACGTCGATACAATCTGGAACATAACCGGCAGGAATGGCGTCCCCGTAACACGGAACGAAATATTTACACCTTAAACACAACACTTGCCGGAGATCATGATTTTACCTGGATTATGGTCGATTGGCGAATGAGTCGCAGTGCTACAACCAACAACACTCCCTATAACCACTGGGCATGGTTTATTGAACCAAGTGCACTGGATCGTTCTTCAGTAGATCTCAGTGGCGGCCCCGATGTCATTCCTGATATGGCAAGAAATCGGACTCAGTTAGCTTTTCTTGAATCACTGATCAACAATGAGAGAGACGAGTATCAGGAAAACCTGACTGCTTCTCTGGACTTACAGATCCCTTATATTTTAAGCAATAATTTTACAGGTTATGTGAAATTTGGGGGAAAGCATTATAACAACTACAGAGATCGGTTTAGTACCGGGTACCGGGTATTCAACTGGGAAACTCCCGAACTTTGGAATAATCCGCAGGATGACTTTCCCTGGGAAGTAACGGAAAGCGGTCGAGCTAGTATGATGCCATTTATAACGGATGAGGATGAACGGTATCATATAATTGACGGGGAATATGAGATGGCACATTTGCCAGATATCGATTTAGCAGATCAAATGTGGGAAAATTACTCAAACTTATATAGAGTACTTTATCAGGATCGATTTGGTGACTATGAAGCAACGGAACGCCTAAGTGCAGGTTATATCATGGCAGAGATGGACATCGGTTCCCGTCTGATGGTTTTGCCGGGTATTCGTTACGAGTATGAGCATTCGGAATACACAGCCAAGATGGCTACGTTTCAAAATAAGCCAGAAGATATCACGGAGC
Organism: uncultured Chitinophagales bacterium; assembly: GCA_964388615.1. Taxonomy (GTDB): domain Bacteria; phylum Bacteroidota; class Rhodothermia; order Balneolales; family Natronogracilivirgulaceae; genus SLLW01. The sequence continues at coordinate 16,758 of CAYMBG010000019.1, forward strand.
GACAATTTGATGAAGACTTCCCTGATACGTTAGCCACCCGCAACAAGGGAATGTGGTTTCCAATGATCCAGGCTCGGTACAGGCTGACCGACTGGTTTGATATTCGTGCTGCACGGACAGTAACAACCTCCCGGCCTTCATTTGGTCATCTGTCTCCGGAATTCAGAATTGATTTCGACGGCGGTAATGTTAGACGTGGCAATACACAAATTAATCCAATGCGCTCTACGAACTACGACTTGTTCCTATCGTTTAACCACAATATGTTAGGTTTGTTTACTATAGGGGGCTTCTACAAAGAGGTGGAGGATCTGATATACACTCGCAATGCAAATATCATTGATCCCGAAGATTTGGGACTTCCTGTCACTACCCGTTTATTTTCTATTTCCGAACCAGTTAATAATGAAAATTTAACAACGGTAAAAGGTTTTGAAGTAGAATGGCAGAGTAACTTGACATGGTTACCCACTCCTTTCAACGGTCTCGTGATCAATGCGAACTATTCGCGATTTGATTCAGAAGCTCATTACCATGGTTTTGAGTTTTCAAGAACACTCGAGGGTTTTGTGGGTGTAGACACCTTCAGAGTCGCTCCAATGGTGCATCAGGCTGATCATATAGCCAATATTTCTGTAGGATATGATTATCGTGGGTTCTCTTCACGCATTTCGATGCAGTATCAGGGTGCGACCTTGCGCTCGATTGGCAATCGTCCGGAAACAGATCGCTATACGGATGATTATCTGCGTTTTGATGCCACTATCAGGCAGCGTGTTTATGAGGACTGGTTTGTAGTGTATGTCAATTTTCACAATATAACCAATCGCGAAGATCGGTCATCTCAGTTTACTTATGACAGACCCAATTCTATTGAATACTATGGTGCGGCTGTGGACATCGGCATGGAGTTGCGTTTCTAAAACTCTAACAAATACTAGATCTTTGTCAATAATAAATCACACATAATAAATGTACTATGAAAAAAACAACTACAAACTACCTGAAAAGCCATATACTAGTATCAGCTTTGATTATGGCTATAACATTTTTTGGCGCATATAATCTCAGCGCCCAGGAAAGAGTACATGTGGATCCTGATAATCACCCATTGGAAATAGGAACGTTAAACAGGGCTATTGAGCAAAATGGTGGGGATGTCATCTATGTTTTGCAAAATGGTGCGACCTATTTTCTGGAAGCAGGCCTTGAGTTTGATCATAAACTGCATGTTGAAGCAGAACAGTTCCCCACCGACAATCCACCTATTATACGTCCGGGAACAGATGAGCTGGGTAACTCCTCTGAAATGTCAAGATATGGAGGAGATGTTATCATGAGAGGGGTTTTCTTCTATGGCTTGGATGATATGGGATCTGTAAAAATGAGTCAGCGAACAGCCGCAGAGGGGATTCATCTCCTTTATCAACATTGCTACTTCATGGGAGGTGAAAATTATTTCTGGTGGCTGGGAGCACAGGATAATAGCGTAAGGATTGAAGATTCCCAGCTTGCAAATGCCGGCAGGCATACCAGTGCTGTTAATCAGCGTTTTTTAGATACCCGTGGAAATGATACTGATTCACTTATTGTCATCAACAGTAGCATTTATAATATAAACTTCCACATTCTTCGTGATGGAGGAGCACGGGTTAACCATGTGATATTCGACCACTTTACTGTGGTAAATCACGCAGAGGCTGGTGTTAATTTACATTTGGCAGAAAATGTTTCTATTACAAACAGTCTGTTCTATAATTATGGACTTGATGGCGACTGGGAAGCGGCCGATGTTGTAGGGGATGATGGTCCCCATTATAAAGGGGAGCGATATTATGGACAAGGTGGATTTATCAATATTACCCCCTATGACCAACATTTTGAAGGTATAGATGATGCGCCGCGGGATGAAGAACGCAGTATCGTTATAAAAAACAATAGCTTCGGAGAGCTTCCGCCACAGGGTTATCTTGATAACTGGGAAGAGTTCAGCGATCCGGATATCGATGTGAATGGACGAGGAACGGAACCTTGGGGAACCGACCCACAATGGGAGTGGGATAATCCGAATATAACTCCGGACCATCCTGCCTGGGCGGTGCGCGATACCATTAAACTTGTGCGGATTAAACAGGCTCCAATAGACTCTACCCTTAAAGCATGGGAAGCTCAGGGTGAACCGTGGGTAACTATTGATAATAATATAGAGGAAGAGCTTAATATCACAGATATGCCGGATGATATGGTTGATTTCACTCGTGCTGTTTGGTTTGGACTGGAGTTACCCCATCATTATGATCGCTGGGATGAAATCTCGGAAGATAGCGACGACTTCTTCTCCCCGGATGCTCGTTTCTACCATCCTGGCCCGGGTACTCCAACAGATACAGAAGGACCTACATCTGCCTGGTTTCGGAATCTGGCATATAATACCGATAGTGAGTCTTATCGATTGGCAGATAACAACTACCCGGTTGGCAATTTAAATTTCTTCCCGGAAATGCGGGAAAAGTGGGAACAGGGAGAGGTGATAACGATTACCACCGCTGATGATTACAATGAAAATATCGATCACTTCAGACTGGTAGGAAATTATCCAAATCCGTTTAATCCATCGACAAATATTGTTTTTGAATTGGGCTCAAACGTCAATGTAAAGATGGAAATTTTTAATGTAATTGGACAACGAGTAGATACCGTAGATCTTGGATTAATGAATACTGGTCAGCATAGCGTGACCTATGATGGCTCTAACTTAACAAGTGGTGTCTATATTGTCCGTATGCTCATGGGTACTCATGTACAGACACATCAAATGAGCCTGATTAAATAAATCTGATGTGTTAAACAAAATGTTATATTACGAAAAAGGGATATATAATTAAGTATGTCCCTTTTTCGTAAATTTTTAATGCATTGTAATAAACATGTTATACAAAGCCGAACGCCCTCTGGAATATTGTTTATTAGTTTATTAAACATGAAAAAAAATAGTTGCGTTTATAAGAGTAGTTTGTGCGTTTTGATATGGTACATTGTTGTGGCAATACCAATTATCGTACATGCGGGAAATCCAGATAATCTTGATCAGAAGGAAGCGTTTTATTTAATTGTTGAAGCAGATGGAAAAGAGTTTGTACTATCAGGGGAATCGGAGTTTACGGTTACTCCATCATCTATGACGATTTATATGAGGGACGAGGATAACGGAAGCTGTGCTATTCATCTATTAAATTTACAAACCAGGCCTGCGCCTGGGACATATGATGTTGAATTGCGAGAAAATGAGAAGTTGAGTATGGTTTGTTTGATAGAAGATATCAAGCCAAGGCAAAGATTGGCATCTATCTCAGGGTTTCTGACTATAAAATCAATAAATACGAAAATGCTTCATGGACAATTAGAATTGACGATGAAGGGCGGTGTAGATGAAGACGAATATAATATCCATGGCCAGATTCAATCAAAATACATGCCTTTAAATATAAGTTTTTGATATAAATAAGAGTGTATATTGTGGTGCCTGATTGTAGTAACTAAATAGTATTATAATATTATGCTTAAAGAAATATAATCATCATTCGTATTCATTTATGGTAAATCCATAGATTGAAACAAAAAAATGTTTGAAAATAAATTGATAAAAAAGTTTGTATATATTTCAATAGTCATATTGGCATTTATGCTATTTACGTATAGTGGAACAGCTTCTACCACAGCTATCCATAGCAATAATGCATCTGGCAGCTGGCACTCACAAATCATATATTTTGCTGAAGATGGGTCACTGGTTTATGAATCAGATGAAGAGGGTAACCGCATACCAGATTATAGTCATGCCGGTTACCGCGGTGGGGGTGTAGCGATACCGGAATTGCCAGATAAGATTGTTTTGGATCCATCTTCAAGCGGGGATGATACACAGCAAATTCAACAGGCTTTGGATGATGTAGGTGCCATGGACAGGGATGATAATGGTCACCGGGGGGCTGTATTGCTGAACCCCGGGGTTTATCATATTTCAGAGAAAATTGTTGTAGGTAACAGTGGCGTTGTATTACGTGGTTCGGGGGATGGTGAAGACCCAACTGAAAACACCATTATTCGAGCTGCAAAAAATATTGGTGGGCTTTCCATCCAGATTGGTAGTGGTAATGCAAGCTGGATAGTTGCTTCGGGTTCGCCAATGACGACTATCGTGACAGAATTTGTGCCTGTAGGATCGCGACATTTTGAGGTCGAAGATGCTGCAAGATTTGATGAGGGTGATGATATTATCATTTTTCATGAAGCCACTGAGGATTGGATAGAAGCTGTAGATTATGGTGGGCGTCCTCTGAGCGCCCCTAACCCCTGGGAGCCCAGGGAGTCCAGTTTAAATATCAGGATGAAGCGCAATATTTCCGGCATCTCCGGGAATGTGATTGCAGTGGATGTGCCGGTTTATAATCATTTGGATCGCAGCTTATCGGAGTCGATAATTTACAAACCCGACTTCGGTGGGTTGGTAACCGAGTCTGGAATTGAGAATGTTAGGCTGATCCTGGAAAGTGATAGTCCAAGTTCAGATGATCATGGATATCGTGCAATTATGTTCGACGGCGTGGAAAACTGTTGGGCCGATGGAGTAACAGCCATGCATTTTCAGCACACGGGGCTTGGAGTTACCAATGCAAGTTTTGTGACTATTCAAAACTCTAATGCTTTGGAACCTCATTCACCTGTTGTTCCGCCATTGAGATACAATTTTAATGTCAGACCTCACTCCAATAATATACTTTTCACGGATATTACCTCTTCCGAGGCTCGTCACAGTTTTATTTCGAACGGAACGGCATCTGTTTCCGGGGTTGTGTTTAAGCATGGTACATCGTATCGAACCCACAATACTTCAGAAGGACATCGCAGATGGAGCCAGGGGATGCTTTTTGACAATATTGTTTTTCGGGATACTGACACCCAACGTGTGCTGGGATTATATAATCGGGGGGATTGGGGTACCAGGCATGGGTGGAGTGCGGTTCATTCCGTTGTGTGGAATTCCGTAGGAAATCAGATTGTGATCCAAAAACCACCAACAGGGCAAAACTACGGGATTGCCAGTAAGGGAAATGTAACTGGCGATGGACCATGGGAAGGTCCGAGGGGATATATAGAAGGTACCGGAGAAGATCCTGCGATAACATCACTTTATGATACACAGCTTAAGGAGCGTCTGACTATAGGAACGCCTCCGGATGCTCCTGCGAGAGTTACTGTGCAACCAGAAAATGATAACGAGCACCTGAAATTGAACTGGGATCACGTAAGCCTTGAAGAAATAGATCTCATTATTGAACGATCTGTGGATGATGGTGCGTATGAAAAGCTGACTACGGTGCAATCCGGTACCACCTCTTTTGTTGATGAACAAGTGGACAACATGGATTATCGTTATCGGATTGTTGCTGTTGAGGATGGGCGCAGATCGGCATATTCAAATATTGCAGGTTATAACTTCAGTTTTAATCCTTTTGCACTTAGCAGTCCTCGTTCTGGATCTGCAGTGTCAATAGTCGATGACCCTGATCAAAACCTGGCTTTTTGGTGGGAGGAGTTAGAAACCGATTTTGATGTCTCTTATATCTGGTACCTGGATGATATAGAAGGTGACTTCAGTGATCCGTTGTTGACTAAAGAGACGGATATTATATTGGTTGAAGTTTCTCATCATGAATTAGCAGAAGTATTAAAGAAGATGGATATCGGCCAATCTGAGGTATATGAGGCCCATTGGACCGTAAAGGCTGTAGATGGATCTCAGGAAGTTTGGGCTGAGGAGTCTTTTCCGATCCAGTTTACTCTGGAAGATCAGGCCACAAGTAGTTTGGCAGATATGGCGGATAAACCCGATAATTTGGAATTGAAACAAAATTACCCGAATCCGTTTAATCCATCGACCAATATAGCTTTTAGTCTTCCCAATGAATCAAATGTACGAGTGGCAGTGTATGATCTGCTTGGTCGTGAAATGGACGTGCTTATAAATCGATTTCTAACTCCCGGGAGTTACAATATATCATGGGATGCGTCTCACCATTCAAGCGGTATTTATATATATCGTCTTGAAACAAGAAACAAGACCATAACACGCAGGATGACACTCATTAAATGATAAGTGACTTAACATTTATCTGTGCATACCTTAAACAATTGTGAATGCTTGGTATAAAAAAAATCAATCATCTCTTAAAAAAAATAATATGACAAAAAAATATTTCATGGTATTTACAATCTTCTTAATTGTTTCAACGGCTATTAAGGTACAGGCTTCAGATACCCGGCCACTGACGTTGGAAGAGGCCAAGGTAATTTTAAATGCCGCGGAGCAGCGGGCAGAACAGGATGACTGGACCGTAGCTATTGCCATCGTCGATGCCGGTGGACATCTGTTGAGTTTTAGCCGTTTACCTGGAACACAAATAGCAAGTATTGATGTGGCAATTCAGAAGGCAGTGACTTCGGTATACTACAAAAGACCAACTAAAGCTTTTCAGGATGGAGTCACCGATGGTAATATGTCCTTGTTATCATTGCCTCATTTCAGTGCTTTTGAAGGTGGCGTTCCAGTTATTATCGATGGTGAGGTTATTGGTGCGATCGGTGTAAGTGGTGTGACACCTGCACAGGATGGTATTATTGCAGCTGTTGGAGCAGGGGCTTTAGATCGATAATTGCACTTTCATGTTATTATTCTAATTTTTAATTTGGTTTACTTAAACGATTAAGTAAACTTTTATAACCCACGATATTTATGCCAAACCAGCCAGGAGTCAGCAAGAAAATGATGTTTAATTATAACCACATGGTGATGTGTTTGCTTTTGTTATTGTTAGTAGGATGTGAACAGGCAGATGATTCGGTTATACTTAAATTGGGACATGGTTTGGATTCATCCCATCCTGTTCACCTTGGAATGGAACATATGGCTGAAATAGTAGATGAAAAGTCTGAAGGCTCAATGCGTATTGATATATACTCCAATGAGCAACTGGGTACAGAGCGTGAGATGTTGGAACTTTTACAAATTGGCAGCCTGGATATAACAAAGGTATCAGCAGCTGTTCTGGAAAGCTTTACACCTGTATTTACTATATTTAGTGTTCCGTTTTTGTTTGAGGATGATGCACACATGTATCGTGTTTTGGATGGTGATATTGGAAAAAGAATACTGGATGCTACAGAACCATACAGAGTTAAAGGCCTTTGCTATTATGATGCCGGTACACGAAGTTTTTATACAACGGATCAACCTATCCATACCCCCGCAGATCTAAGAGGATTAAGTATTAGGGTACAGGAAAGTCCTTCGGCAATCCGGATGGTAAATACACTGGGTGGGTCAGCGACACCCGTATCGTGGGGTGAATTATATACGGCACTTCAACAGGGTGTGGTTGATGGTGCTGAAAACAATCCCCCGAGTTTTTATTTGTCCAGACATTACGAGGTATCCGATTATTACACTTTGAATGAGCACACGGCAGTTCCTGATGTCCTTGTAATATCCAAGCATACATGGGATCATGTTCTGGATGAGGATCAGCGGGCCATCATACAGGAAGCGGCGCTTGAATCGGTTCCTCATCAAAGAAGGCTATGGCGTGAAGCAAGTGAACATGCATTGGAAGCAGTAGAAGAAGCTGGTGTAGAAATCATCTATCCAGACCGGGAACCTTTTATTGAGGCTTCTCAGCCTTACTATGACTATTTGGAAGAGCAACAACCGGAACTCTACGAACTATTACTCGAAATCCAGGAGCTCGGCAATGAATAAGTTGATTAAAACTCTTGATTATCTATTATCGCGTATCTCAATCATATTGATGTCAGTATTGGTTTTATCTGTATTATTGCAGGTTTTTATGAGGTATATCATAGGTTCACCCGTAACGTTTACTGAGGAATTGTCCCGGTTCCTTTTAATCTGGCTGGGTTTGTTGACGGCTAGTTATGCCTACCGGCAAAGATTACACCTGGCACTTGACTTGCTGGTACACAAGCTTCAGGGACGCAGAAAGGTGGTACTCAATATTATAATCCATTCACTCATTGGTCTGTTTTCCTTAGCTGTTTTAGTGGTTGGAGGAATGCAGCTTGTTTATCTCACTTTCATACTTGATCAGTATTCATCGGCACTCGGGGTATCAATGGCAGTCGTTTATCTGGTGTTGCCTATAAGCGGTATCACTATCACAATATATGCTGTTGATTTCATCTTACAGGAATTAGGCCTCAGTGAAAGTAACAAAGCAGCCGATGTAACATCGGAAAATGAAGATATTCACACAGCATAAATAAGATATTTCATATGGATATACTTGGGATCTTAATTTTAGTGGTCACCTTTGTGTTGCTTTTGTCTATTGGTGTTCCTGTGGCTTTCAGCATCGGCATATCAACCATATTGACGCTGTTGGTGAGTGTTGATTTTGTGCCGGCCGTAACCACGGTGGCACAGCGTCTTGGTACAGGCCTCGACAGTTTTACGCTGTTGGCGATACCATTTTTTATATTGGCCGGGCAAATAATGAATAAGGGAGGTATTGCGGAGCGATTAATTGATTTTGCAAAATCGCTGGTAGGGATGCTACCCGGCGGTCTTGCCTACGTCAATGTTATTGCCGCAATGCTTTTTGGATCTATTTCCGGTTCAGCTGTTGCTGCAGCTTCGGCTGTGGGTACTTTTATGACACCTCAGATGCAGAAACAAGGGTATGACCGTGGCTATAGTGCGGCTGTGAATATCACCTCATCTACAACCGGCTTGCTTATTCCTCCCAGTAATATTCTGATTGTTTATTCACTTGCAAGCGGCGGGGTCTCGATTGCAGCACTTTTCCTGGCCGGTTATTTACCGGGTGCTTTTACCGGGTTGATGATCATGTTTGTAGCCGGATACTATGCATTTCGGAGGAAATATCCTGTTTCAGATCGATTACCGCTTAAAATGGTCATCCAAAAATTCGCCCGGGCCATCCCGAGCTTGTTGATGATCGTCATTGTGATTGGGGGTATTATTGCCGGTATATTCACAGCTACAGAAGCATCGGCAATAGCGGTGTTATATGCATTCATTCTGGCCTGTGTAATCAACCGGGAGCTTAAACTGGCAGATTTGCCTAAAACCATTCTTGCAAGCTGTAACACGACCGCAATTGTGGCCTTGTTGATCGGCACGTCCCTTGGAATGTCATGGGTCATGTCATATGAGAATATTCCACAAATTGTGACCTCCGGTCTGCTTACGCTCAGTGATAACCCCTTTCTTATCCTTGTCATCATCAATTTGACATTGCTTGGGGTTGGAGTGTTTATGGATATGACACCCGCCGTTCTGATTTTTACACCGATATTTCTGCCTGTGGCCGTTGAACTGGGCATGGATCCCATCCATTTTGGTATCATGATGATTTTAAACTTGAGTGTTGGACTTTGCACTCCACCGGTTGGAACCGTGCTGTTTGTAGGTTGCGGCGTAGCAAATATATCAATATCACAAATAGTAAGGCCTTTGCTGCCCTTTTTTGCAGCTATGGTGTTTTCTTTAATTGTTGTGACCTGGTTTGAAGAGCTGAGCCTGTTCCTTCCCAGGTTATTTGGTTTTTAACGTTAAAATGTAGAAGGAATGACAGCAATGATTCAGAATGAGTACGTCAAAGGATATTTGCAAAGTTTGAAGTCGGGTTTCCCGGATTATCATGTGATAGAAACATCCATACAGTTTGAAAATGAAGTATTTGTTGCACTGGTTAAAATCGGGGCAGAAAAGCGGCTTGTCCTCGGAGCAGAAAGCAGTGAGTCTTTACCCGCCGGCTTTATCGGTGAACGCTATAACCATGCCCCTGGATGCCTGATGTTCTGCCCGCTCAGCCATAAAAATGCCATTGCACTCCGATTTTTTTTGCCCTTTACGATACCGGTAACTATTGGGAGTAAAAGCTCTTTTGGGTTTGGTGACAGGCTGGGGAATGCCGGTCCGGCACATCTGAGAAGCTTGATGGACAGTGATTCAACTTTCCTGCCAATTCTTGCGCAACAATCGATTCGTGAGCTGGACCGGACCGGGAGATCGGCTGAGGAGGTAATGGATGCTGCCAGCTGGGCGGTTCTACAGGCCGGATACAGAGATGGCTTTGGTTCTGATGCAGATCACCTGAAAACCCCCGGTGATATTGACCGTATGATCGCAGCCGGGTTTACCATGTTTACGATAGACCCAAGTGACTATGTTGATAACCGCAGTCAGGGTATGGATCAAATACAGTTGAAACAGGCTTTCGGTGAGCTGCCATGGGATAAACTCGGGGACCGGCCGGACAAGTTTCTGGATCGTTATACCGGCAGAACGTTTCAGCTGAAAGGAGATATATCGATCAAGCCTTCTGAAAACGATATCCTCAGAGCAGCCGTGAAATACGGCAATGTCTTACTTCATACCTATGAAATGTTCCGGTACCTGCGGGATAATTACAGCGAACGTGATACCGAAGTAGAACTTTCGGTGGATGAAACACCTCATCCTACAACTCCGGAGGAGCACCTTGTGATTGCTTCCGAGCTGCAGCGTATAGGTGTGGAACTTGTGAGTCTGGCACCGCGATTCTGTGGCGATTTTGAGAAAGGAATAGATTTTAAAGGAGATATTCGGGCTTTTGGTAATGAATATCTGCTCCATCAGGCGATAGCTGCCGAATATGGAGGCTACAAGCTGAGTATTCATTCCGGTAGTGACAAGTTCAGCGTATATCAGGCTATCGGTAAGCTTGATGTTGGATACGTTCACGTCAAAACAGCAGGAACCAGCTACCTGGAAGCCCTCAGAGCTATTGCATTGTCGGATTTCCAGCTGTTTCGCGAGATCATGGCCTTTTCATTGAAACATTTTGATAATGATCGAAAAACATATCATATATCGGCTGATATAAATGAATTGAAAGGCGTTGATGAGTACTCTGACAGCGAGTTGTCGAAACTGCTTGACGACGATAATGCACGGCAGATTTTTCATGTTACCTTCGGTTCCGTACTTACTCAAAGGCCCGATGATGGAACATCCCCATTCCGTGACCGTTTGATAGCGACGCTCTCCGAGTATGAAGAGGTGTATGAAGATTGCCTCTATAATCATTTTCGAAAACATATTCGACCCTTTGAACAGTAGAAACATCACCTCTGATTCGACGACCAGTTTGTAGGGCGTTTATCCGGGCGGGATTTAAATAATAATTTTAATTTTTTTTTTCAGGAAAAATATATGAGTAACTCAGATTTATTTGATGTAAACGGACAGGTTGCGGCTATAACCGGCGGTGCTGGTGTATTGTGTGCCGAAATGGCAAAGAGCCTGGGACGTGCCGGGGCGAAGATCGCTTTGCTGGATATCGGTGAAGAGGCTATGGAAAAACTTTCTTCCGAACTCGAAGCCGATGGCATTGAAACTGTTTCCATTAAAACCAATGTGCTTGACAAATCAAGCATTCAGGCGGCCGCTGAAGAGGTTGTGGAAAAATTCGGCCGGGTGGATATCCTGATCAACGGAGCCGGGGGTAATAAACCGGCCGCGACCACCGGACCCGATAATGCGTTTTTTGATCTGCCCGAGGATGCCGTAAAATGGGTGTTTGACCTGAATTTTATGGGTACCTTCCTGGCATGTCAGGTTTTTGGTAAATATTTTGCCGAACAAAAAAGTGGTAACATCATCAATATTTCATCGATGAACGCGATCACTCCACTGACTAAAATTCCTGCTTATTCGGCGGCTAAGGCGGCTGTAAGTAATTTTACGCAGTGGCTTGCAGTTCATATGTCACATAACTACGCTACGGAGATACGGGTAAATGGTATTGCTCCCGGATTTTTATTGACCGATCAGAACCGGTTTCTGCTGACCAATGAAAGCGACGGGAGTCTGACCGATCGTGGACAGACCATCATTGATCATACCCCGTCCGGCCGATTTGGAAATCCAAAGGATCTGGTTTCAACGATATTATGGCTGGTAGCACCCTCATCGAAATTTATACATGGAACGGTTGTGCCGATTGATGGCGGTTTTTCGGCTTTTAGTGGTGTGTGAATCTATGATTAACTCCTGTTTTTAAGAATAATCGAATAAATACCAAAAAGTTGCATTTCAAATTATTTTAGCTATGAGTAAAAATCCCGATGGTGATGTATTGAAAGATCTTCAGCCGAAAAAAAAGTATTTCGTAGGCATTGACTCCGATGGCTGCGTATTTGACACCATGGAGATCAAGCACAAAGAATGTTTTATTCCCAACAATATCCAATACTGGAGGCTTCAGGCGGTTTCAAAATATGCACGTGAGGCGGCTGAATTTGTTAACTTGTATTCCAAATGGCGGGGCATCAATCGTTTTCCGGCACTGATCATGGGCTTTGACTTGCTCAGGGAGTGGGATGATGTCATAAAGCGAAATATTGCTATCCCCGAGGCCAAAGAATTGCGCAAGTTTATTGATTCGGGCCGGCCATTGAGCAATCCGTCATTTAAGGAGTATATCGCGGAAGTGGGTAGCAATGAAGAACTGGAAACGGCGCTGGAATGGAGCGAGGCGGTAAACCGCACTGTTGATCAGATGGTTTATGGCATGCCCCCGTTTCCGTATGTGCGTGAAAGCCTTGAAAAGCTTGATGATCTTGCCGATATGCTGGTTGTTTCGGCAACACCTACAGGGGCTCTCGAAAAGGAATGGTCCGAAAACAAACTGGACGATTTTGTGCGTGTTATAGCCGGTCAGGAGATGGGTTCCAAAAAAGAACATCTTGAACTGGCGGCATCGGGCAAGTATGAGCCTCATCGCATTTTGATGATTGGTGATGCTCCCGGGGATTTGAAGGCGGCCCGCGCCAATAACGCATTGTTTTACCCGATTATGCCCGGGAAAGAGGATGCCTCCTGGCAGCGATTTTATGAAGAGGCCGCCGAAAAATTCGTGGCAGAGGAGTATGCCGGTGCATATGAGGATCAGCTGATTAACGAATTTTTAAACAGTCTTCCGGAAACACCTCCCTGGAAAAAGTGATGGTTATATTATCTAAACAGGGATTGCTTCTACTGAACCCTGATTCACCAAATCCGATGTAGTTATGGTAAAAGAAATGATCAGCTCTGTTGATAATCTGAACGACAACGAGCTTGATACCTTTTTTTCGGAAGCTCTTGCCGATCTTCCGATCGATGAAAAGAAAGTGTTGGTTATTATTCCGGATAGTACCCGAACGGCACCCCTGACGACCATGTACCGCTTGCTACATGAAAATATCGGGAAACGGGTACAGACTCTTGAGTATCTTGTGGCGTTGGGGACCCATCAACCTATGTCAGATGAGGCGATTGACCAGATGCTGGGCCGGGGACAAAACGGGGTCCCTTCCTACAAGGTGCACAATCACCGCTGGGATGATCCGGAGCAGCTTCGTGAAATAGGGGTAATCCGTAAATCCGAGGTTGAAAAGGTTACCGATGGGTTGTTTGGTGAAGATGTGGTCGTTAAAATCAACAAACTGATTTATGAATATGACCATTTGTTAGTACTGGCACCGACTTTCCCGCATGAGGTGGTCGGTTTCTCCGGTGGTAACAAATATTTTTTCCCCGGCATATCCGGTCCCGAGATCCTGAATTTTTTCCACTGGCTGGGCGCGGTGATCACCAACAAGGATATTATCGGAACGCGTTACACGCCGGTCAGACAGGTGGTAGATATGGCGGCGTCAATGATAGAGGTTCCCCGAACTTGCTTCAGTATGGTGGTCAAGGGCTCCGGGGTTAAGGGAATCTTCATGGGAGCACCGGAACGATCCTACGAGAAGGCGGCCGACCTTTCGGCACAGGAGCATATCCGCTTCGTGGACAAGCCCTACACGGACGTGCTTTCCATGGCACCGCCGATGTACGAGGATGTCTGGACCGCGGGAAAATGCATGTATAAGCTGGAGCCGGTGATTGCCAAAGGTGGCCGTTTAATCATTTATGCCCCTCATATAACCGAGGTATCCTATTCACATGGCCAGCTGATTGATGAAATCGGTTACCATGTCAGGGACTATTTTATGAAGCAGATGGATCACTATCGACACATACCCCGGGGGATCCTGGCGCACTCCACGCATGTCAAGGGAAGCGGAACCTATGAGGGCGGTATCGAGATCCCCAATGTGGATGTCGTGCTTGCTACACAAATCAGCCCTGAACGTTGTAAAAAAATCAATCTCGGTTACATGGATCCTGATTCCATTAATGTTGATGAGTGGAAAAACCGGGAGGATGAAGGTGTGCTCCTTGTTGAAAAGGCCGGAGAAATTCTCTATAGATTGAAATCATGAAGATAGTAGCGGATAAGAATATACCTTATGTCGAGGAAGCCTTTTCCCGTTTGGGAAGCGTACATCTGTATCCCGGACGAGAGATAAATAATGGTATTGTACGGGATGCTGACATTCTGTTGGTCAGGACTGTCACCCAGGTGGATGAGTCACTTCTGACCAACAGTTCGGTAAAGTTTGTTGGAACCGCGACCATCGGATATGACCATGTTGATACAGGCTGGCTGAAATCACAGGGAACAGGATTTTCCGCGGCGCCGGGATGTAATGCCAACTCGGTTGGGGAGTATGTTGCGGCAGCACTACTTACCCTGGCCAATCGTCACAGATTTTCATTAAACGGGAAAACTATCGGCATCATCGGAGCCGGAAATACCGGCACCCGTGTGGCGGAGAAAGCCCGGGCCCTGGGTATGCATGTACTGCTCAATGACCCGCCGCTTGCCCGTAAAACACAGGATCCGGTGTTTCGCCCATTAAAGGAACTGTTATCCGATGCTGATGTGCTTTCGTACCACGTGCCATTGACCA
>CAYMBG010000020.1:0-1326 GCA_964388615.1 uncultured Chitinophagales bacterium
CGATACCGCGGAGTTCACAATGTTCGGTTTGTTGAAGGCCGGGTGCCAGGCGTGTTGAGCTGTAGTTTCCGAGGCCGACCAGGGCTACTCCTAACTTCTTTTTTTCTTTTGGCAAAAGAATAGCCGGGAAGCCCAGGGTGGATACCGCCAACGCTGTACCCATTTTCAAAAAACCTTTGCGTGTAATATGGTTGCTCATAATTTCTGTGTTTTCAGTTTTATAGCACTGTTCAGTATGGTACTTAACGTTCTGTGGCAAAGGGTATTTTATTTGACCAGCATCATCTGCCGTGAATGTACGGCGATTCAATTATTAAAAATATATAAGAATCAAAAAAAAATGTATTTGGTTTGACAATATTGCGCATATTAAAGATAGCTTTACGTGCATTGTTCTCTGTTTATAAGTATTTGTCAGCCATAACCAGGCCAAATGCTTAAAGGTGAATCGTTTCTGAAGATATTTCCATCAGTAAAGTCAAGAGTGTGTTTTGCAAATCCGATAGTACGATTGTAGCCAAAGAGCATTGGCATAATCCTTTGGGAGGAAGCTATGAAGAAAGTAATTGCACACGTGTTGACCACACTGGTGGTGACCTTACTCTGTGTTTTTGGTGTTCAGGCGCAATTTTCCGGGGGTAGTGGAACGCAACCGGACCCTTGGCAGATATCCAGTGCCGAAGATCTGGATCAAATCCGCAACTATCTGGATGGCCATTTTCGCCAGATCGCTGACATCGATTTGGGGGTTTCCCCCTGGAATGTGGAGGAGGGGTGGGAACCTATTGGTGAATCCGGTACCGGAAACCAGTTCACCGGAAGCTATAATGGAGATGGCTATAGTATAATCAATCTGACAATCAACCGTCCCGAGACATATCGGCAGGGTTTGTTCGGTGAGATCAGTAATGCCCGGCTGACCAATATCCATCTTGTGAATGTGGATGTTCTGGGATTCCATTATGCCGGCGGCCTGGCAGGAAATATTAATGAGAGCGTGGTTGAACATTCAGGAGTAACTGGACAGGTGATTTCGGAAAAAAGTTATGTCGGTGGCCTGGCAGGTTCCGCGTCAAGAAATTCGCGTTTTCATTACATCTATGTGGACGTGATTGTCAAGGGGGATGGATCAGTGGGTGGATTGCTGGGTGCCGCGTCAAGCATCATACGTCACGCCTGGTCCTCTGGCGAAGTGGAAGGGACCGGATCCCGGATTGGAGGCTTGGTTGGAAGTTATAATGCCGGTTCCGGCACTATTTCGGACAGTTACAGCCATGCTTCGGTGATCGGTGAACGTTTTGTAGGGGGATTTGTCGGATATAAGCA
>CAYMBG010000020.1:1426-11271 GCA_964388615.1 uncultured Chitinophagales bacterium
TGCTGAGTGATCTGCAAGGAGCGGGCACCGAAGCCAATCCCTATATAATCACCTCTGCCGATGAGTTGAATGTGATGCGCCTGGATCTGGAAGCACATTATCGCCTGGGGAATGATATTGATCTTTCACCAACAGTCGTCTGGAATTACGGCGACGGGTGGGAAGCGATCGGTGATGCCGGAAGCGGCAACCATTTTAGCGGTAGTTTAGACGGCAATGGATATGTCATTCGAAATCTAACTGTTAATCGCCCGGTTACTTCCAGACAGGGATTGTTCAGTGAAATAGGTGATGCCATACTCGAGAATATTCTGTTGGAGGATGTGCAAGTCCATGGTGGCTACTATGTTGGCGGCATTGCAGGGATAAGTGTATCTGGCAGTGAAATTCACAATTCCAGTGTTACCGGTGAAATTGTTTCCAATGTAAATTATGTAGGAGGACTGGCGGGATCCGCGAATCGTGGTTTGATGCACCGGGTTTTTGCCATTGTGGATGTGTGGAGTGGGGGCATCAGCGGTGGCCTGGCAGGTGGCGCATCCATCGACCAGGAAATACATTATGCCTGGACGCAAGGAAATGTTATTTCGACGGGCTCGCATGCGGGTGGACTGGTGGGACACTATAACGGTTCTTCCAAATCCATCATAGATAGCTACAGCCGGTCCGTGGTCCGTGGTGAGCGCCGGGTTGGCGGGTTCATCGGATTTCATCAGACCGGCAATATACACAACTCCTACAGTGCCGGAAGGGTCACCCTGACCGGCGATATGAATGATAATATCGGTGGTTTTATTGGCGAGGATTACTATGGCAGTGTATTTAACAGTTACTGGGATATGGAATCGTCCGGGCAGACTGAAA
Source organism: uncultured Chitinophagales bacterium (assembly GCA_964388615.1). GTDB lineage: Bacteria > Bacteroidota > Rhodothermia > Balneolales > Natronogracilivirgulaceae > SLLW01. The sequence continues at coordinate 2,291 of CAYMBG010000020.1, forward strand.
GTTTTGGTGGTGAAAGGCTTCAGGGCAAACCGACCGAGGATATGACCTGGCCCTATGACGAGGGGAGCTTTGCTGGGTGGGACTTCATGGATGTGTGGGTGCCGGATTCGGAAGGTATCAACAATGGGTACCCTTATTTGAAAGGGATGGCACGGGCTTCACATGAAATAATGGTATACGCTGAGCAGCAGGAAGGAGGGATAGTGGAAGGTGGTGGTGTTTTTAGGCACGGTGACAAGGTTATGCTTACCGCAAGAGCGAATGAAGGATGGGTATTCCTTCATTGGTCGGAGGCAGGTGTGCTTATTTCAGAATCGCCTTCCTATACCTTTACGGCGACATTGGATCGGAGCCTGAGTGCCCATTTTGAAGAACCCGTTCCAACTGATACCGAATGGCAGACTCAGCTACCTCGCGAAATTTCTCTTTCGCAAAGCTATCCCAATCCGTTTAATCCGGTTACTCAAATACCGTTTGCATTACCGGAAGAAGCGGACGTACGTCTGGAAGTATTCAATGTGATGGGGCAACGAGTGGCATTGTTGGTCAGTGAACGACGAGCGGCCGGCTATCATACTGTTCGATTTGATGCTGCCGGTTTGGCCAGCGGCGTGTATATCAAGCGGCTGATCGTCAGTGGCAGTGCCGGAAGCGGGTACTCCCCGCAGGTGTATACACGGACCATGACATTCGTAAAGTAGGTATCAGCGTGTTTTAAATTTGGATGGCAGTTCCTTCGTAGAAAAGCTGGGTTCAAAATGGTAGAATAGTGTCAAAAAGCCCTCCGGACGAAATTCAAAGGTGTCCGGAGGGTTTAAAAAACGGTAATTGCTGTTATGGCAGGATGGATTCCGGGAGTTCATCAATAGAACGAATATCGACGTTTCTGATAAACAACTCCCCGCCTTCGGATTGGATCTGGATTTTTCCAGATGTAAGTGGTTCTGTCATACCGTTTTCATAGGTTCCGGTATTCTGGTTGACCTTGACAACCATGCCGTTTACCACATGAACAGCTGTACGGCCGTATGTGAAAAGCTCAATGGTATTCCACTCACCCAAAGGAGCTTCGTTGTCCATATTTTTTCGGATAAGCCGTCCATGGTCATGCTCGCCAAAGGTCAGCAAATCCTCTCCGGGGGCATAAATATACTCATCCGCTTCCCTGGTTACCTCGGTTTCGGTTGAGGTGTTTCCCATCAGGTAGGTGTCTCCCAGATTTTGTGTCCACATTTGGAACTCAATATTCGGCATCCAGGTACCCAATGACTCGCCGAAATCCCCGAAACTGTGGTAAAGCAAACCACTGTTTCTCATTGAATAAACGGTTTCTCCCCATTTGAAATCCATGCGGAGATGATAATTTTCAAAAGACTCCTGAGTAGCCAGAGAAGCGTTGATTTCTCCGGAGATACGAATAGCAGGCTCTCCTTCTTCTACTGCAACGGAGAACACTTGTTCGGGTACAGCTGCTTCTGCCAGTTCATCAAACTCACTTCCCAACGAGGTGCCCAAATACTTGTCCCAGTTGGAGAGGTCCCGGCCATTAAAAAGTTCTTGCCAGTCCTGTTCTTCCAGGGCTTCTTCCTGGGCGCACGAGCCTAAGGTCATTGAAATGGTAACGGCAAAAAGTAAAAACAATACAATATTTTTCATGAATTAAAGGATTGAATGATTGAGGTTGATTGGTCAAATACACATGTGTCAGAAAGGACATAGAATGATAAAACACATTTGGTAATGTACTGAGGAAAGCTTGTTTTTCCCAAGAGATCGGTGGTTTCCTGTTACGATGCACACCGGATTGCATGTGACGGTATATGGTGCCTCCTTTGCTTTTATGTGTGCGTCTGCGGGGAACCGCCGGAGGAAAGTTTTTGTTCTTTTTCTTCGCTGCAATTTGCTTCACAAATTTTGCTGCATCAATAAATTGTGTGCGTATATCATGAAATATCCATACCAATAACGTAACGCATGGTTTCAGAAAATAGAACAACCGGGTTTTCTTCGCATGAGGAAGCGGATAGCGCAGAATCTTCGATGACATACGGGAATCCATCGAAGAGAGGCCATCCTGCCCTGCAAGTCAGTGGACTATGCAAATCATATCGCGAGGGGACGAAAGTGCGGAAAGTACTTGATCATGTGGATTTTACCATATCTCAAGGAGAGTTGGTTGTGTTTCTGGGTCGATCCGGGTCGGGTAAAAGTACGCTGCTGAACCTGGTCAGCGGACTCGATTACCCGGATCAGGGAGAGGTTTTTGTCGGAGGGACTTGTCTCACCGGCATGAACGAGAAGAATCGCACGCTGTTCCGGCGTGATAATATCGGATTTATTTTCCAGTCTTTTAATCTTATACCGACGCTGACAGTCGCAGAGAATGTTTTTATGCCCCTGGAATTGATGGGGGCGACCGGCAAAGAAGATCACGACAGAGCCCACAAACATCTTTCGGATGTGGGGCTGGCTGATCGCGCCGACTCTTTTCCTGACCGCCTCTCCGGCGGTGAGCAACAACGCGTTACCATTGCCCGCGCGTTGGCACATGATCCGCTTCTTATCCTGGCCGATGAACCCACCGGCAATCTTGACGAACAAACCGGGCATCACGTCATGTCCACGCTCCATGAAATGATCCGGAAAACCGGTCGCACCATGCTCATTGCTACACATGACCAAAGTTTGTGTGCAATGGCCGACAGGGTGGTGCAGCTTCGCGACGGTAAACTGGAGGAAGTCACCGGACTGGCCGGGAAAGCTGAAAAGGGATCGGCTACATGAGCAACAGCACAGCTACAACGCGCACACCACGCAAAAGCGGATCGGGGAGAAGCTCAATGGGCATACCGCGTCTTCTGCTTCGTTCGAGTATGCGGTTTTTAATCCATCAGCCATGGCTGTTCGGTTTTTCCGTGATCGGAATTGCCCTGGGTGTTGCCGTTGTTACCGCCATTGACCTGGCTAATACCAGTGCCATGCGTGCTTTTACACTTTCTTCCGAAGCGGTTACCGGCAGTGCTACTCATTATGTGCGTGGGTCATCCGGTTCCTTACAGGAAGAAGTTTACCGTGATCTCCGCGTCGGACAGGGGTTTCGAAAAAGTGCACCGGTTGTTGAGGGGCATGCAACGCTTGCGGTGGATAATCGCACTTTCCGGATATTAGGGGTAGATCCACTTGCCGAAGGCCCGTTTCGGTCTTTCGCCGCGCAGGACACCGGTCTGGATCTGGGGATGTTTATCGCTGGTGGTCTCACAGGGCTGATTACCGAAAGTAATGCCCGGCAGTGGGGGGTGCAGCCAGGTGACACCCTGCTTTTGTCCAGTGGCGGACGTACGTTTGATGTACGGATCGCCGGACTCCTTGGCGCCGTAGATGAGCGTAGCCGGCGGGCACTCGAGGATGTGATTGTCACGGATATCGCTACCGCACAGAGAATCCTTGCCATGCAGGGGTCCCTGACCCGAATCGATCTTATCCTGCCTCAGGATGACAACGCTGTCCATGACCGTCTGGAGCGGTTTTTGCCTGAGGGACTGACTCTAGAACGTTCGGAAACCCGTACCCAGACGGCATTACAGATGACCCGTGCTTTTGAATTCAATTTGCAGGCACTCAGTTTGCTGGCTTTACTGGTCGGTATGTTCCTGATATATAATACCATGACTTTTTCGGTGGTGCAGCGGCGAAACTGGATAGGCCGCCTTCGTGCCATAGGTGTAACATCGTCTGAAATCCTGTATCTGATCATCACAGAGGCATTGATTCTCGGAATTCTCGGAACCTTAATTGGTATTGGTGGAGGAATCCTTCTCGCAGGTGGCCTGCTGCAGCTGGTCACCCAGTCAATTAATGATCTCTATTTTGTGGTGAGTGTCCGCGAGGTGTCCCTGGATGGGTTTACCTTGCTTAAAGGAGCCTTGCTTGGTGTGGGGGCCGCGGTCATTGCTGCGTTTTGGCCGGCACGGGAAGCGGCCTATGCATCCGTTAGCACCGTATTGCGGCGTTCGGATGATGAGACCCGCTTCCGGAATGCGCTGAGCACTATCGGCTATAGTGGCGCCGCCGCCATGCTTGCCGGTCTTGTTCTGCTTTGGGCTCCCGGTGAAACCATTGTCGCCGGCTATCTCTCATTGCTATTTATAATCATCGGTTTTGCGTTGCTTACGCCTGCGGCTCTTACGTTTCTGGCGTTTCTGTTTAGACCGGTGTTTTCGGCTGTGTTCGGACTCACGGGCAAAATGGCGGTTCGCAGTGTGGTTACGGAATTGAATCGCTCATCAGTTGCTATTGCGGCCCTGGCTGTTGCAGTGGCCGCGACTATAGGTGTGGGTGTAATGGTTGACAGCTTCCGGAATACAGTAGATGTTTGGCTTGAGTCACAGTTGGAAGCGGATATCTATGTACAACCCCCCGGTTTTGTGGCCAGTCAAAATGATGCGGTCCTGGATCCGGAGCTTGTGGAATTGCTTCGTCATGCCGATGGCGTCGAGGCATCCCACACGGTGCGGAATGTCAACGTGTCTACTGAGAATGGTATGGATATATTGGTGGCAGTAGATCAGGGTCCGGGTTCCCAGCTACGTTATCAGATGAGAGGCACAGCCGCTGATTTTCAGGAGCAGTTTCCTGAAAGCCGGGAAGTGATGGTTTCCGAGGCCTATGCCTATCGCAACGGGATGGCCATTGGTGACTCATTGCGTATCCAAACCGACGAAGGGCCGGTGACTTTCAGGGTCGGTGCTGTCTATTACGATTATACGTCCGAACAGGGAGCTATTTCCATGGCGCGATCTGTATATCAACGCTATTTCGTTGATGATGCCGTGTCCGGCCTGGCGCTGTATCTGGATGACGATTCCCGGATGGATTCTGCTCTGGCGAGTTTGCGCGAAAAAGCATCATCGGTTCAGGAGGTGTTTATCCGGTCCAACCGGGGATTGCGAGAGGCGTCAATGGAAATTTTTGACCGCACGTTCACCGTGACCATCGTTCTGCGTCTGCTGGCTGTACTGGTTGCTTTTATCGGGGTCGTCACCGCACTTATGGCCTTGCAGTTGGAGCGGAACCGCGAAATGGCGGTGTTGCGTGCAAATGGTATGACCCCTTTTCAACTTTGGCGGTATATGATTACACAGACCGGCGTTATGGGACTCATGGCTGGGTTATTGTCCCTGCCACTTGGACTTACAATGGCTGCTATTCTTGTGCATGTCATCAATTTGCGTTCATTTGGGTGGACGTTGGAGCTGTTGATCACTCCGGAGATTTTTATGCAGGCACTGTTCCTGTCCGTCCTGGCAGCAGTACCGGCCGGCTTGTATCCCGCCTGGAAAATGGCTCGTGCTCGTCCTGCAGATGCTCTGAGAAATGATTAGAAGGTTAATGTTAAGATGAAGAGCAACATAAAATTACATTCTTACAGGTGATATTTTATATAGATGACGAAAACAGGTGGTATCGAGTGATATGAGACGAAAATACTGGATAAGTTTGATTTTGGTGATCATAGCCACAGGCATAATGTTATTATGGTTGAACCGCGATGACGATGCGCCGGTGCGGGCGGGTATATCTGCGGTAGAAGCTTTGCAAGCAGATCCGGATGGCTTTTTGCAGGTTACCGAGCCACGAGAATTTGCATTTCCGGAGGATCACGGTCCGCATGAGGGGTATCGCACGGAGTGGTGGTACTATACCGGAAACTTATCCAGTGAATCCGGACGTCGATTTGGATTCCAGTTTACTCTATTTCGGAATCAGTTTTTACCGGATGAAGAATATGAAACGGAGAACGGAACCGGTTGGAGCACCAATCAGCTTTATCTGGCACATCTTGCCATAACCGATGTGGAGACGGGACGGCATATTCATGAAGAACGGTTTAGTCGCGGTGCCGCGGGACTAGCCGGTGCTCAGGCCGATCCCTTTCGTATCTGGCTGGAGGATTGGATGGTTGTGCTGGATGAAGAATATGAAACAGAACTGCAACAGGACTCCCCCGATGGGAAAATTCCGATGCATCTGGTTGCAGCCACGGGAGAGTCGGCCCTGGATCTGAAGATGTCCCCGTCAAAACCTCCGGTATTTCATGGTGACCGGGGGTTTGAGCCCAAGGGTCCGGCGTCCGGAGACGCTTCCTACTATCTGTCATTCACCCGTCTTGTGACCACAGGCACTATTGAAATCGATGGTGAGGTGTTTCAGGTGGAAGGGCTCAGTTGGATGGATCATGAGTGGAGTACATCGGCTCTGGCCGCTGACCAGGCGGGGTGGGACTGGTTTTCACTGCAATTGTCAGATGGCTATGACCTGATGTTTTACCATCTTCGCAATGAAGACGGGACTATCAGCCCGTTTTCAACCGGTACACTGGTAGATCCGGAGGGCGTTCATTTTGTTCTTGATCCGGATGATTTTGACCTTGAAGCTACGGGGTTTTGGGAGAGTCCGCATACCGGAGCAACGTATCCGGTCAGCTGGCAACTGCAAATACCGGGAGAGGGGCTCCAGCTTGATATCAATACGCTTTTTGAAAACCAGGAAATGCAGGTTTCGTTTGTCTATTATGAGGGCGCGGTTTCGGCCACGGGAACACGAGCGGGAGCACAGATTGAAGGCAGGGGCTACGTGGAAATGACCGGCTATGAGAGTGAGCTGGGTACAGGCACCCGCTTGCAGTGACACAATTATCTAAAAAATGAATTCAGTTATCATGGAGGAGGGACTGGCTGTCAAGCGCGATCGTCTCGGCACCTATCGCTGAAAGCTGTTGACGAAGCCGGTCCAGCATATCAGGGTTTTCGTAGGTACCCACAATCGCACCGCCGGACCCTGCGAACTTTGCGCTTGCGCCGCATTCTCTGGCAACCAATACCATCTGTCGCTGCCAATCGGGAAGCTTGGATATGCGGTCTCTGAGATCGAAGTTTTCATTAATCAGATGGGCCAGTTCTTTGGTTTTGCCTTCAAGAAGAGCTTGTTTTCCTTCCCGGGCAATATCGGCAAAACGCTCCATGGCACTGGTGACATCCGGTTCTCCCCGCCGATAGCGTCCTATAATATCGTTGTGATAAATTTCGGTGGGTTCACTGAGCCCACTATGGTAGGCTACAAATACGGGAGGCAAGACAGCCGGATCCAGCGGCTCGTAGTAATAGTGCTTGTAGCCGTTGGTAATTTTTTCAGCATCCAAAGAAAAATCCATGTACACCAAACCCTCGTAAACCTGAATGACACGGTCCTGGAGTCCCGCTGTTATACCCAGCTCATCTCTCTCGACCGAAAGCACGAAGGAGGGCTGCACTTCCAGCGGCATGGAAATATGGTAAAATGCCATCAAGGCACGCAGTGTAGCAACAATGATGGAACTGGAACCGGCCATTCCCACCTGGCGCGGGATGGTGGAGTGGTATCGTATCGAAAAATTCTGTTCATGCAGCTCAATGTTCCGCTGTTGACAATATTCCACAAATTGTTTGATAGTAGCTTTGATCAAACGGATTCCGCCGTAATACCCGTGTAATTTAACGTCATTGGCCAGGTCGTGTACAGATCGGAAACGCGCCCCATCCTGTCTGGCCAAAACAATTTCCACCTCATCCCACTCATAAAGGACGACTTCAGCAAAAAAATCCGGTACAATAAGTGAGATGGTTTTGCCATGGTAACCATCCGACGGGTTGCCTAAAAAACCGGCCCTGGCATAGGCTTTTTTACGAATGATCTTCATGAGTTCGCATTTTAAGATACTGGTGTAGTTCCTCTCCAAACTTTTCGTCGGCCAAAGCGAATTCGGTGAAAGCCTTGAAATAAGAACCGAAGTTACCGATGTCGTAGCGCGTCTCGTCTTCATTCAAACGGACACCGTATACAGTTGCTCCTTCTTGCATCATCAGACGAATGGCATCAGTAAGCTGGATTTCGCCTCCTACACCTGGCTTGGTGCGTCTCAAGGCATCGAAAATCCCTGGTTTCAGGATGTAACGGGCTGCTATAGCCAGATTGCTTGGCGCCAACTCCACGGCCGGTTTTTCGATGAGATCCTCAACTTCAAAGAACTCCTTGGTCTGCGTATCAGCATGTGAAGTATTAGCAGTGCCGGTGCTGGTGTCTGTTGCGACCATGCTTTTTTTGGGCTGTGCAATACCGTACTGGAACACCTCGGACGAGGGTACTTCTTCGAACGCAATTACAGCATCGGCGTGATGTTTGTGATAACATTCCGTCATTCGCTCGACAATTCGGTTTTGGCCGTGCATACCAATGATGGAGTCACCGAGAGCTACCACAAAGGGCTCATTGGAAATGAAGGGCTCGGCACAGAGGATGGCATGTCCCAGTCCCAGAAGCTGCCGTTGACGAGTGTAAAAATACTGTATGGAGGCTCTTTCAAACGATAACTCCCCCAGCAGCTCCTCTTTTCCTTCATTCCTGAGGGTTTGCGTCAGTTCGTGGTTGAGGTCAAAATGATTTTCGATTGAGGTTTTACCCGGACCGGTAATGAATAACAACCTGTCTATACCCACTTGAGCAAGTTCCTCCACTACGTATTGGACAACCGGTTTTCGTCCGACCGGAAGCATCTCTTTTGGTTGGGATTTGGTAGATGGCAGAAGACGGGTTCCCATTCCCGCTACGGGTACAACGGCAATATTAATTTCGCTCACGGCAACATCTTGATATTTGGAAGTGTGAAAATAAAACTCGTTTTAGTTGATGAAGGCCGGATAATGCAGCCCACATCCATTACCGGCTGAAACTTAATACTTTTTGGCGGAAAAAATCATCGTCAGATGTCTCTAAATACTTTCGTCATCAATTATTGAAAAAAAATGAATTTAAAAAAACCGAAAGTGAGTTCGATTTTCAGAAAACACGGATTCCAAAGAATAATGATGATTGGTTATTTACATTTCATTAATTTCGGACCTGTCGCCTGTAACCGAAGTAAAGATTCTGTAAAATATGGTATGAGT
>CAYMBG010000020.1:11371-13221 GCA_964388615.1 uncultured Chitinophagales bacterium
GGTGACCCGGATGCCATGGGCTTGTTGCCTTTCATTGAGATAAACACCCCACCCATCATGGGCGTAATGACCGCTCTGGTCACCGCATTTGTCTTTGGCCTCGGGATTAACTATCTGCGTAATGAAAAGGCACAATCCTACCTCTACCATGTGGCAGAAGAGTTTCGGGCAATTATTGTGCTGGTGATTACCAAAGTCATTATCCCTTTGCTGCCGGTGCATATTGCCGGAATATTTGCAGACATGGCTGCAACCGGAGAGGCTTTCCAGACGTTGAGTGTCTTCGCGCGCGTGTTTTTGGTTATCATCCTGCTGCATCTGGGATATCTGATCATTCAATTCACTCTTGCCGGCTTTCGCAGCGGTATAAATCCATTCAAAGCAATTAAAAACATGATTCCGGCCTATACTACGGCGCTGGGTACCATGTCAAGTGCGGCCACGATACCTGTAACGTTGCAGAGCGCTAAATCCAACGGTGTTACGGAGCGAATTGCCGAATTTGTGATTCCCCTTTCGGCTACCATTCATCTGGCCGGAAGCACAATCACTCTGGTGATTTGTTCGGTGGCGGTTATCGTCCTGGATGGCGGGTCACCGGAACTCGCAAACTTTTTCCCATTTATCATTTTGCTGGGTGTGACCATGATTGCGGCTCCAGGTGTTCCCGGTGGTGCTGTGGTGGCGGCACTTGGGCTGATGTCATCTATTCTCGGTTTTACAGAGGCACAGCAAGGGCTGATGCTGGCTCTATACATGGCTCAGGACGGATTCGGTACGGCCTGCAATGTGACGGGGGACGGAGCGATTTCACTGATGGTCGACTCATGGTCAGATGAAACCACTCCGCACCCAACATCATAGAGAGGGTTAATAGATACAGGAGTCCAGGTCGGGATTCACATAATAGGATTTATAATTATCTGCATCGGTGTCCATGCAGCCGGTCAGGTTTAAAATCCGTACCGAGCGAATATCGGTGGGATGGCTCTCGGATTGCAATGCAATATAGCCTTCATCAAGTGGTGTTCCATCCTCAAGCTGGGTGCCGGAATACTCCATGACCACCTCACCATTAAATATATGCTGGATGTGTTCGTCGCCATGAGCGACAAGCTCGGCAGTGACCCATTGATCGTCATGATGGGTGGGTCCGCCGGAATCTACACAGTGATCGGTTTGTAATTCACTGTCGATCACTACATGGGTTCCGGGAGTACAGACGCTTCCATTGGGTCGTTCGTTCTCGCCGTCACCCCCCAGGAGCTGAAACTCAATGGAGGTGGGAAAATCCTGATCCAGGTCCATGCTTGCAGCCGATTGCGAATGGTACATGATGCCATTGTTCCGGTACGCCCAGTCAGCGCCACCTTCTACTTGTTCTCCGACAAAGCGGTACTCTACTTCAAGGCGGTAATGAGAAAAGGAGTTTTCATAAAAGATATGCCCAAAACGATCATCGAAGGTATCGTACTGATCATATCGCACTTTCATAAGCCCGTCATCTACCCGGAAGGTCTCACCATAGTTATCATTAAGTTCATATCCCCTGATTTTGATATCCCATCCATCCAGATTTTCCTGGTTGAAGAGTTCTACCCACTCTTCCTGATGGATATCCGTTTCGTTGTTACAACCTGAAATGACGATCAGCAGAGAAAGTATGGTTATGTAATAGATTTCTTTCAGCATGGTTGCTCCGGTTTTAATTATTCACTGGTTATGTTTTAATCATATTGCCGACAATGGTTTATTTTCCTCTAAAGTTTAATACAAAAAAAACTGTTCCCAAAAAAAATAGAGGTATCCCACTCAAAATGAACTATTGAGACTGAGAGACGTATAAAAGG
>CAYMBG010000020.1:13321-31015 GCA_964388615.1 uncultured Chitinophagales bacterium
ATCAGGTCAGGGAGCTGCCGGGGGATGAGATGTTTATCAAATGGCGGTTGCAATATGCGTCAGGTAGCGGCCGTAGTGGCCATGGCTACAGACGCTGATTACCATTTTGAGGTAATTCCCGGTGAGTAAGGCTGTTGACAGGCAGCCTTACCCGGGTTGCAACTTTTCTTGGTTTCCTGTGTTTTTGCTTTGTTCGCACCCCGCTATGTTTGCAAGTCCCTTCGGGCATGAGCCCTTCGATCATATTTCTTGCCTATTCGTTCCATATTATTTTGAATGGCAGATTTTTGATGGTTATACTAATTGCGATTACTCCTTTTGCAGGCTACTAAATAAAATCGTTTTCAATTCTAATATGATCGTGATGAGGTGCTTATGTCTAAATACCCAGCGCAAAACCATAAAAGCAGTGTTCTGAGTCAAAATATCAGTCGCCGTAAGGCATTACAACATCTGGCTACAGGTGCTGCTGCCTTTGCCATCTCTCCCATGGCGTTGCATGCATCGGCATCCGCCCGCACCGCTAAATCCGCTTCCGACCCTGTCACCCTCGCGCTTGTTGGGGGTGCGCATATCCATGCGCCGGGTTTTGCAGAGACCATGGCCGGGACAGAGGGGGTTGTAACCAAATATGTCTGGGATCCTGACAACGAAACCGCCCGCAGACGGCAGGAAGTGACAGGTGGCCGCATCGTGGATGACCCTTCCATTATTTACAATGATCCGGAAGTGGATGGTTTAATCATCTGCTCGCAGACAGACCGGCATGTTGACCTGGTACCGCCTGCCACAAGGGCCGGAAAGCACCTTTTTGTGGAGAAGCCGGTGGGTATGAATGGCGGGGAAGCATACCGTATCGCTTCGGCCGTAAATGAGGCGGGTGTGATTTTCCAAACCGGATATTTTATGCGCAGCAGTGGTGTGAACCGCAAAGTGCGTTCCCTTATTCAGGAGGGTACACTTGGTGATATCACCCGGTTGCGCTTGAGTAATGTTCATAGTGGTGCCATCGGAGGATGGTTTGATGAAGAATGGCGTTGGATGGCCGATCCGGAAGTGGCAGGAGTCGGAGCGTTCGGTGACCTGGGCTCCCACGTATTTGATCTTCTGCTTTGGTTTATGGAGGGGGATACCCCTTCCGCTTGCACCGGGTATATTGAAAATGTCCTGGGGCGTTATCCTGGATGTGATGAGTATGGAGAAGGTATGGTGGCGTTTGAATCAGGTGCCGTTGCGACGGTTGCCGGAGGCTGGGTGGATCATGCCAATCCGAATCAACTGGAAGTATCCGGAACCAGTGGTCATGTGCGTGTGACCAACGGGCAGCTCTATGCAAATATTCCGGAGCTTGATATCGATGCCTCGGAGCCCTGGACCGACTTACCCGAAAATCAGGAACATCCGCTGGAGCTTTTCTTTAAGGCGCTTGCCGGTGCCGATGGCCTCCCATTGATTACCGTGGATGAAGCCGCGGCCGTGAATCGACTGGTAACGGAGATCTATAATGCCCATGAATCACGGAACTGGATTTCACTCTGATTTCTTGTTTTTTCATTTTGCTTATTGGAAGAAAATGGGTAACCGTACTATCTTGTTGTTGTGACATCGATACATTTATTAATCATCTATATAATCATCAAAAAATAATTATGTTAAAATCCTGGAGTGTTTTTATAGTCGCTTTTTTATGTTCAATATCTTCTTTGGAGGCTCAGAACCGTAACGTTGACTGGGATCCGGAACTTACCGAGGTTTGGGAGCCTGTGCCCGAGATGGTCACGCCCGTTGTGAACGGACAGCCACCGGAAGATGCGATTGTTCTGTTTGATGGGGAAAACATGGATCAATGGGAGATGTTTTCCCCCCAGGCCCTGGATGATCCTGACGATCCGAACCGCACGGTTCAGCCTGCTGAGTGGACGGTAGAGAATGGCGTGATGACGGTCGAACCCGGCACCGGCGATATCATGACCCGCCAGAGCTTTGGCGATATCCAGCTGCATATAGAATGGCGTACCCCTGAAGTGATCGATGGCGATGGTCAGGGCCGAGGTAACAGCGGCGTCTTTTTACAAGGACTGTACGAAGTACAGGTGCTGGATTCCTATGATAATCCGACCTATCCGAACGGCCAGGCCGGTTCCATCTACAAACAGACCATTCCCATGGTCAATGCCAGTTTGCCACCCGGAGAATGGCAGACCTATGACATATTCTACGAGGCACCCGTCTTTCGGGACGACGGAAGCCTTGTAAAACCGGCCTATGTTACCGTAATCCATAATGGTGTATTGATACATCATCGTGTAAAAATCGAAGGCCCAACGGTATTTACCGGACTGCCGGAGTATGAACAGCATCCCGAAAAACTGCCACTTCGTCTGCAGGACCATGGCGACCTGGTGAGCTTTCGAAATATCTGGGTGCGCGAACTTCGGTAAAAGTTTTTAGAGGGCGGGCAAAAATGTAGTAAATCGTTTTTTTTCTTTATAGATTGTAGTTGTGGGGAGTAGAGAAGGTATGTCCGTGTGAAGCACATCCATACATAACTATATACTACAATCATGAAAAATCTGGGTAAGCGATCCAATTTGTGGTTTTGCGGCAGGTTTTTATGTTTTGCTATCATTGCTTTCTGCTTGCTGTCGATCACATCCATGTTGCAGGCTCAGCCCTTGAGCCTGCTGTCCGGCACACCCGAGAAACATCAGAGTGTGGCTGTGGATCTTGAAACAACGGTTTCAAAGATGTTCAATAGAGCCCTTGATACACAAAGTGTAAAGAGTGGCCAAATTGATCACAATTATTTGCTTTCACCTTCTGGAAAGACTACCGCGTATGATAGATGGCTTTCCGGTGATTACGATGATGAACCTTATGACATCGATCTGGATGATTATGAACCGGTGGAGGCATCGGTAGCCTTTCGTGTGGTAAAAGACATGATGGCCAGTGATTATCCGGATGCCCGATTTATTGGCATATACGGCTTTGAGTCCGCTTATCCCATGGATTTCTTCAAACCCAGGGAAGTTTTGAATTTTGCCCCTGAAGGCAGATCCTATTTTTGGGAGTTTATTTATCATGATGAAGACTCCGACATGCTTCTGGTGGTAATTACGGTCGGTAACGAGTTCCTTGAACTTGAAACAATCGCTATTTCCTCCTTGCCGCCGGGCGCTTTTCCCGTTGACTTTTCGGAGGTTCAAACGGTTCCGGATCATTTTGTGGAAAGTACAGTCGCTTTCGACATGGCGATGGAGAATGGGCTTGACTTGTTTATCGATCAGGCGGGATCGGCTATTGATATTGAAATTGACTACAGCCTGAGTTCTTTTTATTTCTTCTACGATGATGTGGTGACCAGTGAGTCGAATCCTTTTTGGTCACTTATGGTATATGCCTGGGGTGATTGGGACGGTGAGTGGTCAGAGCGCATGGTTGTATTTTTTGTGGATGCCATAACGGGAGAGTTTCTTGGTAAGAGCGAAGATGGCTGGGATGACTGGATGAGCGCTGCGAGTTACTGGGAGGTTCAGGATGTCGTCTCTGCTCACATGGCCGATGTAGATGCTGATGCCCGGTTGTTTTATGTCTGGGGTAGAGAAGAGTTCACGCTCCCCGGCGCTCCTTATGGAGATTGTGAGAAGTGGATGTTTGTATACCTGAACATGGAAACCGAAAACGTCACTTTACTGGATACCTATGGAAAGGACGTAGTTGAGATTGAAACATTTCATTATGAAGATATTCCCGAGGATGAGCGTCCAGCGGAACTTGATGAGATCGATTTCGTTGGAGAGGTATTCCTCGGAAATGACCAGGCTGTTCATGTAGCTATGGAAGAGGGTTTGGCAGAGCTCGTTGAAGAGTTTAATGAATTCCTTATGAGTGCTGAACAGGAGCTATGGGCATGGGTCTATGTCAATTATCATTTGAGCCGGTTTCATTTTCATCATCCCGATATAGAGGATCAAGACTTAAACCCATTCTGGGAAGTGAGAGCTGAATTGTCTGTTCGTGATGACGATTGGAATGCCATAAAACATGACCATGCCATTTTTTTTGTGGATGCGGTTACGGGTCAACTGCTGGGTACTCAAATGGTAACCTCCGCAGAGCCAGCCGAAGAGATGGCGGGTCAGGTGAAATTGCATCAGAACTATCCCAATCCCTTTAATCCGGTCACAACAATAACTTGGAAGATGGATACGGCAGATCATGTTTCTTTGAAAGTTTTCGATCTGCTGGGCCAGGAGATGACAATACTTGCGAACACTAACTACCCGGCCGGAGTCCACTCGATTCCGTTTGATGCCTCTGGTCTTTCATCCGGATTATATATATATCACCTGAAAGTGGGTTCTACAGTGTTGACTCGTAAGATGACCTTGCTGAAATAAGGAAAATTTTCCGGCAGGTCATGGTTGAAATTCCGTGACCGGCAGAAAAGAAAAATTACAGAGAAGCAGACTCGTTAACGTAAGTAACATTTGCTCCCGGTTTGATCTTTTGCGATCATTCCGGGAGTATTTTTTTTTTGATATAAATTTATTGTGCGCATGTTTTCGCTTTATAACAAAATCCGGGCCCGCTATTCGGGAAGTCCGGTAATTATCTTTTTTGCGGTCGCAGTAATGATGATGGTCGCATGTGAAACCGAACCATCGAATCATGGCGAAGTTGTAGCAGAGTGGCCGAATGCCGTCACTTATGAGGTGTTTGTCCATGCTTTTGCCGATGGTTCGGGAGATGGGATAGGCGATTTCAAGGGGCTGACTTCCAGGCTCGACTATCTCGAGGAACTCGGAGTTCAGGCGCTTTGGCTTATGCCCATTCATCCTTCCCCCTCTTATCACAAATATGATGTTACCGATTATCGGGCCATCCACTCTGACTACGGAACCATGGATGACTTTGAATTATTTCTCGAGGAGGCACATGCGCGTGATATTCGTGTGGTGATCGATCTGGTGATCAATCACACTTCCAGCGAACACCCGTGGTTCAAAAAAGCCGTCGCAGATCCTGAGGGACCTTTTTATGATTTCTACATATGGGAAACAGAGGAAAATATTGAAAGTAAAACCGTAGACTATACCGGCCCGGATACTGATAATATCCAGCGCTGGAATCCGGTGGAGGGTACCGACGAGTATTTTTATGCCTATTTTTGGAGCGGTATGCCTGACCTGAATTACGATAACCAGGCAGTACGTGACTCTATTTATGATATAGGTAGCTATTGGCTGGAAAAGGGCGTGGATGGCTTCCGGCTTGATGCGGCCCGACATATTTATCCGGAACATCGTGCAGATGAAAACCCGGCTTTCTGGGAGGAGTTTCGTGCCGAGATGGAATCTGTGAACCAGGATGTGTTACTGGTAGGCGAGGTTTGGGCGGACACTGAAGAGGTCAAGCCTTATCTCAGCGGCCTGCCTTCCCTGTTTAATTTTGATATGGGTTATGCTATGATGGAAGCCGCCGAGACCGGTTACGGCGCTGACGTTGCTCCATTGCATGCCGAAATTCTGGATGCCTACCACTCGGTGACCGATGATTTTGTCGATGCCACTTTTCTGACCAACCATGATCAGGAACGTGTTATGAGTACCCTGAATGATGAAAATAAAGTCCGGGTTGCCGCAAATATGCTTTTTACGTTACCAGGCGCCCCGTACATATATTATGGTGAGGAGATCGGAATGTTTGGAGAGAAACCCGATCCCCATATCCGGGAGCCCATGCTTTGGAGTGATCCGCCCGATGAGATCCGCTCAACCTGGATTGAGCCGGAATATAGCAATGACGATACCGTAACACCGGTATCAGTGCAACTCGCCGACGAGGAATCGTTGCTCAACCACTATAAAAAGATGATCGCCTTGCGAAATTCACGGCCGGCGTTGACTTATGGCGAGCTGGTGCCCGTGACCGGTATGGATGAACAGCTGGTGGTTTTCCTTCGTCGTCATGAGAAGGATGAGCTTTTTGTGATCCACAATGTGGGATCAGATCAGCTGGATGTGACTCTGCCGCAAGCATATCATGATTTTTTCTCTGTTGCTTACTCCTGCCGGCAAGAACAGGAAGTTTTAAATGGCCGGATTACCGTGCCGCCTCATAGCAGTGTGATTTTGCAAAAAACAGAGGCGACAACTTTTTGATGATTTCGCGGACTGATTTTAGTACTTTTTAGCAGGTTTATTAAATATTGAAGAATATGAATTCCTGGAAGTCAATTGTGATTATTTTGCCGGTTTTGCTGGCCCTTGCGGCTATTGGCTATGTCAACGGTGTGTTTCAGTGGGACCGGCCGAACCATGATGTGGAAGACAGGTGGCATACCGAGATAGATCAGGCGGCACAACAGGCCATTATCAGGGAAGTAGAGGATATAAACCCGTCATTGCCCATAAACTATGGTGATGGCGTGACACTTGACAGTGTCACCGCCGGACAGGGATCCAAAAGCTATTATTATACCGTAGAGGAGCTTACTCATGAGCAGGTCATGAGACAACAACAGATGGACTCACTGCAGGAAGAGGCGGTGGACCGAATTCCCTGTACGTTGTGGCGGCCAACTTACATGGACAATGTGGAAGTTTCTTTCATCTATTATTCCAGTGATCACCGGGAAATCTTTTCTTTTTCAAAACTATTCCATCAATGCTGCGATGAGTAAAGGCTAATATTTCCCGCCTTTATAACAGCCTCTGTTTATCCTTTGACAGTGGCCTGATAGAATAATATTTTGAATATTAAGGGTAAGTGCATAAAAGCCGGGTTGCATGTTATCCGAAGTACCTGGCTGAAATTACAAATGGGGTAAAATCCTTATCTAATTAGTTATCTATTGTTTATACCATAGATACAGACAAATATTCATTTAAAAGGGTATTGTTATGCTACTAAGAAAAACATCTTTTACAATCCTGTTATCATTTTTTCTGGCACTGTTTCTGCTCTCATGTGATGATTCAACAGATTCCGTATCCAATGGTGATCCATCTGATACCGATGTTCCGGTGATTCCTTCTTTTTCCGAGATGCAGATGCAAACCGATCTTTTTGATGGTGCCGGTTATACAGTTGGTAAAAAAGTGCCGTCAGATGCTTCCTGGATAGACAGGCAAGCCAGGCTCACTGCAAACGCATTGAAACCGATAACTGAAAGCGAAATTCAGTTCCTTCCTGATGAATTTCCTGCTTATTTTGTTGCAGCTCAACTTGTAGGAGCATTTGAGAGTATGCATCAGACCAATGTGGGTTTACTGCAAAACTTTTTTGCGGAGTGGACAGAGGATGGTGCAGAGCTATCCAATGGTGAATATGTGTGGGAATACGAAGTAGATGATTTCGAAACCGGGGAAACTTTTTACATTCGCATAAATGCGGCTGTTTCAGGTGACCAGGCCAATTGGGTTGTAATTGCTGAGATGGAGGGCGGATTTGATGAGCAACAAATTATGGAAGGGACTACCGCCCTTGATGGCAGCACGGGAGAGTGGACCTTTACCATGGATATTCCTGAGGATGATTACAGTCTGGTGACTACAAGTTCCTGGGTATTTGATGGTGAAGAAATGACAGAGATGGAACTTGACCTGTCAATGGAGAGTGTTGGAGCTGTTATTGACGCGGAAGGAAAATATGAAATGGATGATAATACCGGCCGTATCTACGATGCCTGGATTGATTCACCGAGCGTGGAAGAGGCTTCTGAAAATATCCCGTATGACGTGGATTTGACCCAAATGTTTAATGTAGAGTGGGATATCCAGGACGGTGACGGCTCTCTCACTATAGGAAATGACCGTTTTTGCTGGAACACGAATCAGTCCCTGATTGATTGCTGACGTGGAACAATGTGAAAGCCAGGGGTGATGCCCTTTGACTTTTATTTCTTATTGGTGAGCCAGGAAACGTTTTGTTCCGGCTCATGGGGTGATCCGATGGTGTCCCGATACAGACCGGGCTTTCGAGCCTGTTTGTAGCGGTAACCGCCGGATTTATGTACTTTGTCAGCGGTTATGAGTGCTGTTGCCATGTCGTTATCGAGTTCACGACACTCGCCGATGATATCTCCGAATGGGTCAATAATCATGGAGCAACCGTTTTTTAACTGATCGGCGTCCATACCGATGGGGTTGGCAAATATGACATAAGCGCCATTGTCATAAGCACGTGCCGGCAGCCATTTCATTAACCACTGCCTTCCTTTCATACCGTTGAATTCCAGTCGCAGCGATGTTGGATCATGTTTTCGGTTTTTCCACAACTGCGGATCCACAAAACCGGCGCCGGGCCTGGATGACGGGGTGCACATGGTCACATGAGGCATGAGAATTATATCCGCTCCTAACAAGTTGGTAGCGCGCACATTTTCAATGATGTTGTTATCGTAACAGATCAATATCCCGCACTTCCATCCGTTTAGCTCAAATACCGTATAACGTTTGCCCTCAGAGAGATAGGGGCTAATGAAAGGGTGTAGTTTACGATGTTTTGCCACCAACCCGTTTTTATTTACGCATACATAGGTGTTGTATATGAGCTGGTCATCATCCCGTTCAAAGAGCCCGGCAGCGATCGCAATGTTGTGACGCCGGGCGATTTTAATCAGCGATGTGGTGGATGGTCCGTTTGGAACATATTCGGCAAGAGCCAATAATTGTTCACGGTCCAGCGATCGGGCGATGGTGTAACCGCTAATACAACATTCGTGAAAAGCGATCAGACTTGAGCCATTTGTCGCGGCCTGTTCAGCCATACGATCCATGATCGCAAGATTCGCGGCTTTTTCGCCACTTGTATGTTCAAACTGTGCAGTCGTTACGGCAATGTTATCCATTATCGTGTTCATTAGTCGCGTATATGGTCAGATTTGTAAAAGAAAAGCCTTGCAACACGGTTTCTAATGTGGAGCAAGGCTTTTAGAGATAGCAAATAAAAGGGGAAGCCGTGAATTAGCTCCCGGTCAATCAGTTTACAGCGGGAGTGATAACGAACTTACGGAAATCGATCGGGCCATGATCTCCCTGAATCATTATCGGACCGGGCTCGCCTTCGTTACTGTCCAGTGAGCCGCCGGTAATACCGGGAATAGGTCGATTGGAAATGACTTCAATACCGTTATGCACCACGGTTACGTGACGACCGACGAGGGTAACTTCAAAAGTCTGCCATTCGTCGTGCTTTTTGGCTGCAAGAACCGAGGGTTCGATAAATCCGTAGATGCCGCCAATCATCAGTTCGTCGGTATCCATGCCATAGTTGTCTTCGATCTGCACCTCATAACGTCCGCGCAGATAGATGCCGCTGTTGCTGCCTTCGGGATACCGGAACTCGGCGCTTAGTTTGAAATCGTTAAAACGCTCTTTTGAAACGAGATTTCCTCCCACTTCTTCATTGATCAGGATGCCGTCTTCCATACGGAATTTGTTGTTGTTCGGGATGATCCATCGTGACATATTGTCATCCAGCATGTTTATGGGAGTGCCCCATACAGGCGGCTCATCTCTTTCAAGACTCGGGGCGGGGACGCCGGTGAAGTGGAGGGTATTTCCATCAAGCACTTTGTAGCCATTGATTTCGTCGTCTTCAACGCTGAACTCAAAGTAGATGTCATCAATGTCCATCCACTGTGGTGGGATGGTAAAGTGGAATTTCTCTTCCTGTTCGTCATAATGAACTTCGGAAATAGGCCGGGCACTTCCTTCATAGCCGACATAATTACCGGTTAGTGTGGAAAAGCCGGATAATTTTACCTCGAGCCATCCCGGGAATCCGTCGTCATCCATCAAACCGTGGCGGAAAAGTCCCAGCTCTTCCAGCTCCTCATCCTCTATAGTTACGGTAAGATTCCATCGGCCTATGACCTCGGCTGCTTCATCGGAGGGTTGTGCCTGCATGGAGAGAGGTAACAAGGTGAGCATTAAAACCAGAAGTAGTATGTTTTGGATAATTTTCATAGTGATAAGAATGTTTTGTGATAGGTTATGCGAAAAAAAGCCTGAATGTTTGCAAGATTACCGGACCTAATCGTCATTTCCAAATGATTTTGAATAGGGAAATTAATAAAAAACGGAATTTATTTTATAATTTATCGCAATCTGATTTAGCATGGGAAAGTGGCATCGACTCTCAGTCCGCCGGTATCCGGCCCCGAGAAAGCGAGCTTACAACGAATCTGCTTGGCCAGTCCGTGAATGATGGTGTATCCGAAACTGCTGGGATTGTTCAGCCGGTCGAGGTCCGGTACACCCTTCCCATTATCCTGAATGACAAGGCGATGAGCATCTCCTTCTTTCCTGAAAGTAATAGCGATGCTTCCGGACTCCTGATCTGAAAAGGCATGTTTGTAGGAGTTGGTCAGCGATTCATTGATGAGCAGCGTAAAGGGGATGGAGGTGTTGATATCCAGCAATATGTCATCACATTCCAGGTCAACTGTGATCTCTTTGTCGGCTGGTTTGTAGATATTCTGCAGATCAGTAACGAGTCGCTGGATCAAGTCTCTGGTGTTGATTTCTGAAAAATTCTTGCTTTGATAGACCAGTTCATGTACCAGTCCCATGGACTTGATACGGCTTTGAAGATCTTGAATCAATATTTCAGGGTGCTGGTCGCCGTTTTCAAATCCGGTTTGAAGTTCAAGCAGACTGGTAATGATGGCCATGTTATTTTTAACCCGGTGATGTATCTCCGAAAGCAGTACATTTTTTTCTTCCAGGTTTTTCAGAATCATCTCTTCGGCTTTCTTGCGCTCGGTAATATCCTCTTTAACCGCAAGAAAATTACTAATAATGCCATGATCGTTTTTTATCGGGGAGATGGAAGCGGACTCCCAGTAAAGCTCGCCGTTCTTTTTTCGATTTTTCAGCTCGCCCCTCCATACTTCCCCGGAAGTAATGGTCTTCCAAAGTTCCTTGTAGTAGTCATCCGGCTGCTCACCCGATTTTAAGATCCGGGGGTTTTGATTAATGGCTTCTTGGTAGGAGTAACCGGTAACAGAAAGAAATTTCGGGTTGACATATTGAATGTGCCCCTCAAGGTCGGTTATGATAACACTTGCCGGACTCTGCTCTACCGCCTGGGAAAGTTTTCGAAGCTGACTCTCTGCTTTCTTTTTTTCGGTGACATCGTGTACGATAGAGTGCAAGTATTCTTTGCCTTTGATAGTTATGTGACTGCTGAAAACCTCCACATCAACTATGGACCTGTCCGCTTTGCGGTGCTTGAAATTAAAGTGACTTTTGTTTTGCTCTCTTGCCTTTTTTATTTCGGTTTTTGTTGTGGATACCGGAAAGATGTTTATTTCCGAGATAGTCATCTCTTCCAGCGCTGTTTTAGAGTAGCCATAAAATTCTGCGGCTGCTTTGTTGGCTTCAACAATTTTTCCATTATCCGGATCGATGATAAGTTTGACTGCGGCGTGATTGTCAAACAGGTTCCGAAACTTTTCTTCACTCTCTTTGATCTGTTGCTCGGCACGTTTGCGGATCTCGATTTCCCTGGATTTTTCAAGTGCGCGTTTGACGGCAAATGGGAGGCGTTGCATCCTGTCTTTGAGCACATAGTCCACGGCGCCGAATTTCAACAGATCGATCGCAGTTTCTTCTCCCATGGATCCTGATAAGCAGATCAGGGGGGTGTCCGGGGATAGGTGAGAACAGATATCTAAAGCAGCGAATGCATTAAAACCGGGCAGTTTGAAGTCGGATATGATGATATCATAGTTCTGACTGCGAAGGGCCGAAGTAAAATCTTCTTCGGTTACAGCGTGAGTGCAGCTCAGGTCATAACCGGCTTCGATCAAAAAATCCTCAATCAGTTCCAGGTCAGCTTCAGAGTCTTCCAATATCAGTGCATTGATCCGGATACCGTGAATATCGCCTTCATTTTTCATAGATCATGATCCAGGAGGTTGTTCGTTAATCAAAGCCCAGAAAAACCCGATTTTTTTAACGGAGGACATAAAGTCTTTGAAATTAACCGGTTTTACAACATAAGCGTTCGCTCCAAGTTCATAACATTTTTCCAGGTCGGGCTCTTCCCGTGAAGAGGTCAGCATAACAACCGGCAGGTGTTTCAGTTTTTCATCGTTTCGGATTGCTTGAAGCACTTCAATGCCATCCATGCGTGGCATTTTGATATCGAGCAAGACAACAGCCGGTTGCCCCTGGTTTCGATTTTGGAAACGGCCGTCGTACTGTAAGTATTCCATAGCTTCCACTCCGTCATTTACGGCAATAACCTTGTTGGCAAGATTTTGTTCTGAGAGGGCCTCAATGGTAAGCTCCACATCCTGTGGATTGTCTTCGACAAGTAAAATGGTTTTAACTTCCATTATGATTCGGGATTAGGATTGTGGGGTAGAGTGAAAAACAGAGTGGCTCCCTGATTTTGCTGCGCCTCCGCCCAAACACGTCCATGATGTTTGTGAACGATGCGCCTTACATTGGCAAGGCCGATACCGGTTCCCTCGAACTCGGCGGAGCTGTGTAGTCGCTGGAATACGCCAAATAGGTTATTGGCATATTTCATATCGAAGCCCACCCCGTTGTCACGGACGAAAAACACCTTAAACTCTTCCTTTTCATGGTAACCGATCTCAATGGAGGCTTCCGGATTTTTACCGGTATATTTTACCGCATTTTCAAGCAGGTTGATCCACACTTGCTTAAGCAGGGAATGATCGCCATATACCGTTGGCAATGGGGTTATTTCCCATTTTATGTTTCGGTCTTTTGTCTCTTTCTCAATCATTTCAAGCACTTCCCGGACCAAAGCATTCATGTTTACATCGGATATTTTTAATTCTTTTCGGCCCGTCCTTGAAAATTGGAGCAATTCATCGATAAGCGTTCCCATGTGTTTCGCCGAATAGGTTACGGTATCCAGATAGTGCCGGGCTTTGTCAGGCAGCTCATCGCCGAATCGGTTGTTCAGGAGCTCAACATAACCGTTTATGTGCCTCAAAGGAGCACGCAGGTCATGTGATACCGAGTAGGAGAAAGCCTCCAGTTCTTTGTTGGAAGCTTCGAGTTGTGCGGTGCGCTCTTTTACTCTGTTTTCAAGATCTTTATTCAGCTGTTGGATTTTCCTTTCCGCCCGTTTTTCCTCCGTGATATCCGCATAAGTCCCGAGAACCCCGATAATTTCCTCTTTGGCGTTTTTCAGGGGCACTTTGCAAGTGCGTAATGTTTTTTCCCGTCCATCGGGGGTGCTTTGGGGTTCTTCGAAGAACAATTTGGACCGACCGGTTGTTATGACTTCCAGATCGTCCTTGTTGTATTGGTCCGCCTGGGGTATCCAGGGAATTTCCTGATCATTTCTGCCAATAATGGAATCCGGTGTGCTCACCCCTAAATCTACGGCAAATGCATGATTGCAGCCTAAATAGTTCAGGTCACGGTCCTTCCAGAATACCCGGGTGGGAATGGTGTCCAAAACCGTTTTGAGAAAGTTCCGGGACTCGCGCAGAGCCTCTTCGTTTCTTTTGCGTTCGGTGATCACTTCGGTGTAAACGATGATACCGCCTATGGATCCATCCATTTCGTACCAGGGCCGGCATTCCCAACGCGTCCAGTCAACGCTGCCATCCTCCCGGTAGAAAAGGTCATCTTCAGCACTCAAAACTTCTCCGGCCAGTGCCTTTTGATGCACATCCCGCCATTTTTGGGGAATATCCGGGAACACGTCATAGTGGTGCCTGCCGATAATTTCTTTCTCATTGACCTTGTACTCATCCAGGTAGCGCTGGCTGACATAGATATAGTTGAGTTCACGGTCGTGTACGGCTACGGCACTTCTGTTATGCTGGATGATGTAATCCATCAGCTTGTTTGAGTGGATCAGTTTCTGCTCGCTTTTGCGTAAAGCGTTTTTCACCTTTTTTTGCCTGCTGATATGGCCGATTCGCTCGGCTAAGGCACCAATTAGCAGGCTCTCCTCGGGTAGAAAAGGGTTATTATTGGAATTGAAGATGTGATCGGTGTATCCGACTTCAATTTTGCCGATGACAGTGTTATCGATTTGAACCGGTCTGGATAACTTTGTTTCTGTCTCCACAAAGTTATCGGTTTGAAACGTTTGGTCATCGATTTCAATCCTGGCCCACGCCCATTCCGGATACTGCATACTTTCGGGTAAGGAGAGGGTGATATGCCGATATATTTCATCGAGTGTTACGTGCTCTTTTTCAACAATTTCAGAAAAGCGATAAAGTGCCTTGAGTTCTTTCCTGCGTTCTTTTGCCTGCAAAAAAGCATCGTTACGCATTTTTTGTTCATGGATGATGCTGCTATGTGCTTCAAAAAGACGCAAGGCCATCGTGATGGATATATCCAGTTGAGCGGGATCGGCGTCAGGTGTCACAAACCCATAAGGAGTAGTATTGTTGATGATCTCAATGGTTTTGGTGTCCTGTTTTGAAGCGATAAAGATGAGTGGCACTTTCGGGGATTCCAAAATTTTTTCCGCCAATTGAATGCCGGTCACCGGCTCGTCGGGAAGAAGATCCATTATGACAAGGTCCAATCCGGGCGAGTTATTCACCATTTCAGGAGCTTCCACGGACCGATCAGGCTGGATTACACGGTAGCCCCTTTCTTGGAGCTTGTCATGTATGCTTTTGGAAGGTTTGGTTTGATTATCAACCAGAAGCAGGGTTAACGGATGGTTTTTGCTCATCAGCAGACTTCTGTTTTATAAAATGGTACAGCACTCCCGGAGGGTTATGGACTTATGACATTAAGGTTGCCGGATATATCGAGTGCCTGATCTGAATATATTACTGCAGGTAAACCGTGTTGCAAAGTAGAAGGATTTCGATTCAATAGTTTGAGAAAAGCGCTTCTAACTTCAAGTAAAATGTAGTTTTAAGCGGCTAAAAGCAAGAGTGCAGGAGTGTTTGTGAAGGAATTATCGATTGGATGGTTTTCAGGTACGTGTTGGTGTCCACGTAAGTACATGCTAATAATGGACATGATTAAGTTACTGATCAAGGAACGTTGTGTTGCTTTGGGGGTTCGGGCCAGAATGATTGCAGTGGAGGTCGTTACAATCCTGTTTTGAAGCGTGATTTATGATCTCGAAATTTATGATTTCGAACCGTCATGTTGTTCCGTCATTCCGGGAATCCACAAAGTCACTTTAAATCCTCCCTCCGGCGGAGAAGAATATTCGATCTTCCCTTTCAGTTGATGAGTCAGCCCCTGAATAATGGTTAGACCCAGGCTTTTCGGATTATTAAGTTGCCCGTGATCAGGCACACCTTTTCCATTATCTGCAACCACAAATCGATACCCGTTTTCTTTCACTTCAAATAACACATCGATATTGCAGGACTGGCGACCTGTAAAGGCATGTTTGAAGGCATTTGAAATCACCTCATTGGCCAAAAGAGTAAATGGTACCGACTTGTTTACGTCCAGCATAATTGGATCGGAATGGACTTGAATGGAAATGTTCTTATCCTGTGCCCGATAAATCTCGCCCAGATGACCTGCCAGACGTTGAAGTAGCTTATCAGCACTAATTTCAGCAAAATTACTGGATTCATAGACCAGTTCATGGACCATAGCCATGGATTGGATCCGGTTTTTCGTATCAAGCAGCAGGTTTTTGGTATCTTTCCGCGGATCAAAAAATTCGGTCTGAAGTTCAAGCAGACTGGAAATGACCGCCATATTGTTTTTTACACGGTGATGAATCTCGACAAGCAGTACATTTTTTTCCTCGAGGTTGCGATGTATCTGAATCTCAGCAAGCTTGCGCTCGGTGATATCACGCCCGATACCAACCATACCCATTATTACACCATTTTGGTCATGCAGGGGCACTTTGGTAGTAAGATTCCATTTAACCTCCCCGTTCGGCCTGACTATTTTCTCTTCCCTGTTCACCACAGATTCGCCATGCTTCAATACCTGCTGGTCGTCCTCGAATAATGTCTTCGCTATTTCGGGGGGATAGATGTCGAAATCCGTTTTGCCGATCAGATCTTCTTCTCTCTCAAAGCCAATATTATGGTAATTGGTTTTATTGGCAATAAACTTTCGAGTTTCCATATCCTTTGCATATATGGAATCGGGAATACTATCAATGATGGTACGCAACAGTAATCGTTCCTGATTAAGCTTTTTTTCCGCTTGCTTGCGTGCGGTTACATCCCAGACAGTGGATACCATTAATTGACTTTCCGGCAGTGGAATATTGCTGGCGCAAATGTAAAACGGGCCTTTCTCACCCCGTGTAAAC
The DNA here is from genome assembly GCA_964388615.1 of uncultured Chitinophagales bacterium. GTDB lineage: Bacteria > Bacteroidota > Rhodothermia > Balneolales > Natronogracilivirgulaceae > SLLW01. The sequence continues at coordinate 29,591 of CAYMBG010000020.1, forward strand.
GGGATATCTTCCCAGTACATTCGATCCGGGTCACCACTTTCACAATCCTCCAATACTCTTTTTCTTATTTTTTGGCGAAACTCCGGGTCTTCATAAACCACTTTCCAGAAGGCATCCGGTTTGGAAAGCGCCTGTCTTGTCGTCCGATAGATTTCCGGAAATTTGTCATTCATGTAACGAAATTCTACAGGGGGATTCGCCGAGTTCACCGCTATGCCAAGGGGAAGGTGATCCATGATCGTCTTGTTCAATTCTTCCTGTTCCCGCAGGGCCTGCTCGGTCCGCATACGTCCGGTGATGTAACCAACCCTTTCTGCAAAAGCGTCAATAAGCCATTGCTCTTCCGGAAGAAATGAATGCCGGCGTTTATCCGGGATTTTTTCAGTATAACCCACTTCGATTTTGCCTGCCTCAACCCTGTTTACATAGACAGGTGCGGATTGCTTCCATTTCGTTTCTGTAAAGTTTGGCGTACGAAACTCACGGTTGTCAATCACTATTCTTGCACAAGTGATTTCAGGGTATTGGTAGCTTTTTGGCAGAATCTCAGTAATTTCCTGATAAATTTCATCCAGAGTAATGTTTTTCCTTTCAATGATTCCGGACAGGATGTAAAAAGCGTACAGCTCTTTATTGCGTTCTCTGAGTTGTTGCTCTGCCTGCTTGCGCCTGGAAATATCCTCGAATGTGGCATAAACCTGAAACGGTTTCTCTCCATCGGGATGATAAAGGGGGACAGCTGTAATAGACAACCAGATATATCTATTTTTTTCCGGAATGAAGACCCCTCTGGTGACCGGGCCGACTTTTTTTCCTGTTCGCAAAGCTGTCATGGCAGGGTGATTGGCTCCGGATACTTTCCTGCCATTTTCCGTTATCATTTTCCATCTCGGGTCCATGGAGGTCTTGCCTCTCATCTGATCGAAAGTCAATCCAAGGATTTTCTCCGAAGCCGGGTTGGCATATGAAATAGTCCCATCGGCATCCTGATAAATAACACCTGGAGACATGGTCTCGAAAAAATGGCGGTGCCTTTCTTCACTCTTATGTAACGCTTCCTCGGCCTGTTTGCGCTCGGCCAGTTCTTTCTCTTTGGTTTTTTCCTCCTCAAACAGACGCAAGGCCATTTTGATGCTCATATTCCAAATCGCACTGCCGCTGTTCCTTTCCACAAAACCGTAAGAGGTAGTGTTCTCTATTTTTTTTACGGTTTCCGGATCGTGGCAGGTTAATATAAAAACGATCGGCAGGTCATGGTTTTTCAGAATAAGTTCAGCGACCTGGGCCCCATCCATTCCGGTACCGGGGTAGATGTCCATGAGGACAAGGTCGATACCGGATTTTTTATCGACAGCTTCGAGTGCCTGTTCACCCGAATAAGCCGGAATGACCTTGTAACCGAACAATTCAAGATCATTCTTACAG
>CAYMBG010000021.1:0-6158 GCA_964388615.1 uncultured Chitinophagales bacterium
ATGTTGGGGTGATAATTATGCCAAATTGAAATCCACTTTATTATGGAAAATAGATACTGAATCATAAAATTTATTAATCTTATAATTTTAGGTGAGTGCACTATGAATACATTCGAAAGTGGATTTCAAAAGGTAGATTTAGAGGAAGATAATGGAGCGATTGCTGGATTCGGCAAGGCTGCTAAGTACTATGCGGAAGATTGTAAATCATATGCTGCCAGAGGGATTGCCAGGGCAAATGATGGAGACTATGAAGGAGCGATAGCTGACTTTACAAGGGTTGTCGAACTGGATTCGACACATGCTGCGGCATATGGTCTCAGGGGTATTGCAAGATTTAATCTTGGCTATCACAAAAAAGCGATAGTTGACTTTACAAAAGTCATTGAACGTGACCCGGAAGATTCCGCTGCCTATATTGCCAGAGGGCTGTCAAAGGCAAGTATTGGCGATCATGAAGGAACGATAACTGACGCCACGAAAGCTATTAAGCTAAACCCTAAAGATACGGAAGCATATATTCTCAGGGGAAATGCAAAGCTCAAATTAGGGAAAAGAGATACCGGCTTTTCGGATCTGAATAAAGCACGAAAATTAGTGCCTGGAACTTCTTAACCGGCGGTATCGATAGGTTATGATTCGTTCGTTTGGCTAAATGAAGTGATGATTGGCTTAGTTGGCCGATGTATTCCAGGAAAAACAAAACAAGGACAAGGGTGTCGATTTACATTACATAACAAATGTAAAACTATGGCATTTTTTGGTAAACGTTGTAAAAGTAGCAATAAGATGTAGTTCTATAAGTTCATTAGTTGCATTCAAAAATATATGCATCAAACAAAAATGAAATGAAAGAGGATTTATTATGAAGTTTCAGTCTTTGCTCATCGCAATGATGATCGCGGTTTTTGCTTTTTTCTCGGTTCCTGCCGAAGCGCAGTTTGAACAACCGCAGCAACAAGCACCAGAAATTGAGGTCTCCGATGAGGAACTTGAAGCATTTGTTGATGCTTCGATGGGAGCTCAGGCCGTTCAGGCGGAGGCACAACAGGAGATGGTAGACATTGTCGATGAAGAAGGTATTGATGTTCAAACCTACAACGATATCATGCGTGCTGAACAGACGGGAGAATCAGCAGATGACCTGGAGGTTTCAGCAGATGATATGGAAAATTTTGAACGGGCATTTGAGCAGGTCCAGGAGATCGAGGAAGAAATGGAAGCTGATCTGAGTCAAGCCATTGAGGCTGAGGGTATCGATATGGATCGATTCCAGGAAATCAATATGGCGATTCGCCAGGATCAGGAGTTGCAACAACGTGTCCAGCAAATGATCCAGGAGCAGCAAATGCAAGAGGGGCAACCTCAACAGCCCCAGGGTTACTAAACCCGGTGTTGCACTATTGCAGCTGATCTGGTATCCCCGGATTATGACAAAAGCCCTGTGGCTCAAAGCTTCAGGGCTTTTGTTTTCTGCGGGACCTGCGTGTTTACAGGTTCTGTAAACAAAAAAAGGATATGGAAAGCCATATCCTTTTTACATAATTGATGATAAAACTAAGAGTGGGTATCAGTTTCCCTGTACTTTACTGTCAACAGAATACCCTCCACTGCCGATCAATGCGAGTGCTGCACTGGCAAAAAGCAACATCATGTCAAGCCGATAAGCAGAAAAGTCCTGACCCAGTTTCGTGGTGAGTATGGCTACAACCATGATGATGGCTAACAAAATGGCTGGTACCCGAATGTAAGCGCCAAGAAGCACCATAATGCCACCTGCAAACTCAACAAGGGCTACTACCCAGGCCATCAGGCCGGCGAGTGGAATTCCGATATCAGCAAAAAAACCTTGAACGCCTTCAATGCCCGTGAGTTTTCCCCATCCGGCAACGATGAAAATGATACCGACACCAATGCGTAATAACAGCATGGCAATATCTTTGTTCTGCTGTGATAATGAATTATTCATTTTTGACCTCATAATTTAATTTCACTTTAACTACTTGACTTTGTAACATTTAATAGGTTCCGATCATTCACGTCCGCCCGCCCGGTTTCCATCAGATTTAAAAAAAAAAAATTTTTTTTGTAAGGATCGGCTTGTTTCGTGCTCTGTATCAATGAAGGCCTGGAATTATCCTGCTAAAGGATAGTTCTATGCTAACAGACCTGAACGTGGGCCGGACGTTGATACGTTCGGTCCTTCTTTATTTATGCATAAATGCGTAATTTGCAGTTTGCTTTCAGAAGCCACTTTACATATCAAAAAAGGTCTGTTTATCTTGAAAATTCGTCAGCTTCCCCGTGTTTTTTTCGTTATTGCCATTTTGATTTTCCTGGGGACCTACCCATGGAAATTTGGTGAAGTTACGGAGTCGGATGCCGCTAATACCGGTGAATTGGTCACCGTCCAGCAAGAACGTGCTTCCACAGCCGATGATTCGGACAAAAAGGAGTCCGTTTCCAATACGCGGGACTCAATCCCTGCCGAAACCGGTGAGCAACCGGGGGAGGATGCTGAATACGAGGAGTTTGTGGATGAGTGGCATCGCAACCGGATTGAAATCCTTCAAGAGGATCAAGGTTGGCTCCGGCTTACCGGCCTTTATTGGCTGAATGAAGGAGAGCAGATGTTTGGCAGTGGCAGTCGCGCCCCGGTGCAGTTTCCGGAGGGCTCTATACCGGAATATGCCGGTATTTTTGAACTTCGAAGTGATACCGTTTTCATACAAGTTGCCGGTAATATCGATATTCGCAATGATCACGGCCATCAAATCAGTGAAGATACCATATATACCCCCGATGAACGAATGACGCTTCACTACCGGGAGCTGACCTGGTTTGTCATGAAAAGGGACGATAAGCTGGGCATTCGGCTTTATGATGACAACAGTCCGCATCTCGAGCATTTTGACGGCATCGAGCGCTTTGAAATTGATAAAGAATGGCGAATCGAAGCGGATTTTTCTCCCCACGAACAAGGTTCCACCATGCAAATTGAAAATGTACTGGGCCAGTTTATCGAGTGGGATGTGGCCGGCACACTCTCATTCCGGGTTGATGGACAAGATATTTCAATGCTTGCACTGGGTACGGGCGATCGCCTGTTTGTCCCATTTGCCGATGCTACTACGGGCGAGGAAACCTATTCGGCCGGTCGTTACGTCTATATTGACCGTCCCGAACCCGGAGAGTCCGCAGTGATCGATTTTAACCTGTCCTATAACCCACCCTGTGCGATCAACCCCTATACTACCTGTCCTCTGCCGCCTTCGGAAAACCGCCTGGATATCGCCATACGTGCCGGTGAGAAGGATTATGATATGTATGAGGAGTAACAGCAGCTGGCCGGCCGCTTATTTCAGCCAAGCTTTCAGCTCATCAAGCGAGTAGGAATTGAGGATGTGTCCGGCTTCAAATCCTGCTTTACGTGCCGTACCGATGCCGTAAGAAACATGGTCCAGGCCTGCTGTGGTATGTGCATCCGGACAAACAGCGCTCATCATCCCCACTTGCCTTGCTTTGCGGCCATACCGCCAGTCAAGGTCCAGTCGCCTGGGATTGGCGTTAATCTCAATAGCTGTTTGGTGTTCCGCTGCAAAAGGAATAAGCTCGTTTACATCCACCTTGTTACCATCGCGTCGCAATAGCAGGCGGCCGGTGGGATGACCAATGATATGGATATGAGGATGTGCGGCTGCTTTCTTAAGCCGTTCAAGCATCTTATCCGGTGGCTGTTCCAGTCCGGAGTGGACACTTCCGATCACCAGGTCGAACGTTTTAAGCAGATCGTCCGGATAGTCCAAACTTCCATCCTGTAATATATCTGACTCAATTCCTTTCAGTAAATAAAAGGATTTCCCATCCCTGGCAAATTCATCGTTGAGGCCATCTATCTCCTTCCATTGTTCCCGTATCTGATCGATTGAAAGTCCTCCCGCATACGCCGCCGAACGGGAATGATCGGTGATGGACAGATACTGATACCCACGAGCCATGCACGCTTCAGCCATTTCACGGATAGTATTGCGACCGTCGCTCCAGGTCGAGTGTGCATGCAAAATTCCCTTTAGATCCGCTTGGGTCACCAGGGCCGGGCCGGTACCGTTTTCAGCCAGATCAAACTCCCCATAATCCTCCCGAAGTTCCGGCGGAATATATCCCAGTCCGAGGTGCCGGTAAATATCTGCTTCGGTTTGGGTGGAAAGCGGACGATCGAAATCAGCCTGGCCATTTTCATCCTGATGATACAAGCCGTATTCGTTGAGCTGCAACTTCTTTGCCCGGGCCCGCCGGCGCATGGCTACATTATGCTCTTTGCTGCCGGTAAAGTACATCAGGGCGGCACCAAAATAAGCCGGCTCGACAATGCGAAGGTCGACCTGGCGCCCCTCCTCCGTGCGCACGGAGCTCTTGGTATCACCCTGACCCAATATGTCAACCACCGACTCTTCACTGACAAACTGGTTCATTATTGGTGTCGTTTTGTCTTTTTCGGCAGCTACCAGTATGTCGATATCACCGATCGTCTCTTTATAACGTCGCAGGGATCCGGCTACCGAAATCTGCTGAACACCTTCACATTTTTCAAGGTTCTCATAAAACACATCGGCAATGTTAGCAGCTTCATCCAGACGGCAGCGATCCGCAAATTGCTCCATCCATTCGATCGATTTCAGTATTTTTTCGGCGGATTTTTTTCCCATGCCCGGCAGGGAGGCGACAGATCCATCCTCACATTTCTCTTTCAACTCCGATAATTCGGTGATGCCCAGCGCATGGTGGATTTTGTAGATTTTTTTGGGTCCCATGCCGGAGATATTCATCCACTGGAATAGTTCTTTCGGCACCTGGCCTTTGAGCTTGTCGCGGACCGGAATAGAGCCGGTCTCTGCATAGGTGTACAGATCTTCGGCAATGGATTTACCAATACCTTTGAGATCTGTTAGTGTCTGATTCTCAATATATTGATTTAGGTCTGTTTCAAGATTTTCGAGGGTGCGGGCGGCACGGTCGAAAGCCATGGCGCGGAACTCGTTTTCACCGGACAGGCGCAGCAGCGTACCGATTTCCTTCAATACAGCGACGGCATCATCTTTTTGCAGCATCATATTTTTTCTGATTTATCTTTTTGGTAACCTGTAAACCAATCAAAGGGTTCCTGAGCCGGTCTTTACCCGGAGAACGGAAGAACCCGTTCCAATGTAAGGGATGTCATCATCGGTCGCTATACCCCCCAAAAATGAATGTCACAGGAAATATAATCAAAGAAGCGGACGCTGCTTCCCTTTGGACTCGTCTAAAGGAGGTCGCTTCCCCCGGTGATTCACTTATTCTGGTGAATAACCTGCTTATGGAGCGCGAAGTGCGGCACAAGTGGCAGCGTGATCAGAAAGGGTTTGCACCTGATATCCATACGCTTGCTTCATGGCTTCAGGAACTGGCTATACATAGCCTGGATGCCAGTCAGGCGCCATCTGTGATACTCTCTCCGGAAGATCGCTCTCTTTGGCTGGAGCAGTGGCTGTCAACGCACCCCAGAAAAGAGTTTCGGCGTTTTGCCGGCATCAAGTCGGTAACGGCCATATCCAACATCATCGGGGAGCTTCATCGTGAACACCAACACCCCGGCGCCTTGCTTAATTATCTGAAGCAAAGCGGTCGTTGGAAAAAATCCTCCGGCAGGCACGCTGGCCCGGAAGAACCGTCTGCTCATGGAGAATCGCCTGACCGTGGAGAATCGCCTGCTCATGGAGAATCGCCTGTCCAACACGCTTCGGAAACGTCGTCAGGTACTCTTATCGCCGAATTACTGGCGTCATACGAGGAAAAACGTTCCGAAATGAATGCGATGGATCAGGAGCAGCTCCTCGGGAAGGTCCGTGCTTTCAGGAATGATCTGATTCGGCATGAGAAACTGGTTTTTTTCCTGATTGACGAATGGGATCCGGTTCAGCAGTACGCTTTACAATGCATAGACAAGAGCGATTACGGGAAGAAGCCGCAGATGATTCATGTCCAGTTCGCGGACGGGGAGTCAGATGCCTCGGGTGGAGAAGTGTTCCTGGATACCTTTCATCACCCACGGGAGGAGCTGGAGCAGGCGGCGAGGTGCATACTGACCGGGATGGCGCAGCACGAATCCGGCCATGAAATCC
>CAYMBG010000021.1:6258-7440 GCA_964388615.1 uncultured Chitinophagales bacterium
CCCCATGGTTCCCGGTTTGAGGATTATGTGGTACTGACAGGCGATCTGTCGCTATATGAGGATCTTATTTCTACGCTTTCGGAACGCTTCCGGATTCCGTTTTATACCAGTCGGGGCCCTTCGTTAATCAGCCACCCTTTTGTGCGCAGGCTGCTGACATATCTCAAACTGGACCACCATGACTTTCAGGTGGATGATGTCTCCAGGGTTTTTGCCGATAATCGCATGATATTGCCGCAACTGAGTAATAATGAGGAACATATAGCCCCAAATATCCGCCATTTTGCTCAATTTTGTCGCGCTTACAACTTTCGCACCCTCCATGAAGTGGCAGAGGGGATGGATCGGGTGTTTGAGGGACTCTTGAATCATATTGCTTATGAGGAGGATCAGGAGAAAGAGGAACAGCGCCGGAAAGGGTTGCGCCGTGACCGTGGTTATTATGCGGAGGTGGTGGGACATCTCCAAAAGCTGCGTGGCTATTATCATGCCCCTGAGGAGCAATCAATCAAAGCATGGGTGCAATGGGCCCGGATGTTGCTCGATCTGCAAAATGACCTGATGAGCCGCGAGGCCAATGAGGCTCGTCAACTTCTGGAGATCATCCTCGAAAAACTTTCTGCATCGCAGGACCGCCTGGGACTCTATCGCACGATCTCCCGCCATCAATTTTTCAAGCTGCTGGAACTGCGGCTTAAAGAAACCCGTGAAAAACCGGAAGAAAAGCCAGGCGGGGTGCTGCTGACCGAAATCCGGCATCTTCCCGACCTGCATGATAAAACGGTTTTTGTCCTTGGTCTGCACGAGGAGGGTTTTCCAAAGCCCGATCGCCCCGATTTCCTTCAATTCCGCTATCAAAAAGCATTGGAACAACTGACCGGGCGTCATGGTAGCGAATCTTATGACCTGGCACGCTTCCAGCTTGTACGCTTGCTTTCTTCCCGCCGACCGAGATACCTGAGCCGGCCACTTTACGTGGAGCAAAAGCAGGTCATGCCCTCTCCATTGTGGCTGGATATGGAGGATAGCGGCCATCACAGCGGCAGCCGATTCGAATCGGCGGATGATGCGACACCCGTCCCTGACAAGCTTATTACGAACCGGGATATGGGTATGTGGGCCGTTCAAAATCATTCGACTGCTTTTGACCATTCCGGGGGTGACGAACCTGCCGAGCAAGCC
>CAYMBG010000021.1:7540-9323 GCA_964388615.1 uncultured Chitinophagales bacterium
AAATCATTCGACTGCTTTTGACCATTCCGGGGGTGACGAACCTGCCGAGCAAGCCAAACCTGCCGAGCAAGCCGAACAAAATGAGCAAACCAAACCTGCCGACACATGGCCGCAACGGCTTGCCGAGGACCGGCAGACTCTTGTCAAACGCTATCGGATTGCAGCAAAAGTTCAAAAGCAGCGTCAAAATCCTGAGGCCATGGGGCCGTATGATGGTGTCATTGACCCCGGACTGATTTCCGGATGGCTGCATCAGCAGGAGATGACGCATCAAATGAATACCAGTATCAGCCGGCTGGATACATTTGCCAATTCGCCGCTGGAGTACTTCTTTAAATATGTGCTGCGTCTGCAGCCGCTGCATGAGTTTCAGGATGATGCCGAATCCAACATCAAAGGCACTTTGCTTCACCATATTCTTCAGGAATTTTACTCCGAAACGGATCAGGAGGGGCCGCCTGTGTGGCCTGCCGACGATCCGGAAGCGGCCCGATTACGCATGGACCGGATAAGAAAGCGGCTTCTGGACGATTATCATCATCAGCTGGGCAATCCCGATAGTCCGTTTCCGGAACTCCTGAAGAGCAATATGGAGCGGGTTACCCGCTGGTTTCTGCAAATGGAACAAGAGTCCCCTCCCAAGCTGGATGAGGCGCTTGGCGATCTGCGTCCGGCTGTTTTTTATCCAGGCTTCGGAATGTCCATGGAACATCGCTGGCAATTTGAAAAGAAAGTGGATGAGTTCCAGGTCCGGTTTCGGGGACTGATTGACCGGGTCGATATCACCCCGGATGGCTCAAACGCGCTGATTTATGACTATAAATCCGGTAGCTCAGGGGTTCAGAGCTACAAAGGCCGGATTCTGAGGGGTCTCAGTTTCCAGCTTCCGGTCTACGGCATGTATATTCGGGAAAGAGGTATCCCTCATCATCTTTCCGGATATTACAAACTGCCGATCAGCGGAAAACGAAAAGACATGGAACGGATTTATACCATGGGTTCCGCCGAAATGGTGCAAGATGACCAGCTCTATACCCGTGCAGGTAAAAGAAATTCCAGGTCGCTGCATTACAAGGAGCCGGATAAACTGGATGCATTCCTGAATGCGATCCGTGAGTTGCGGATTGCATGGATCATGAGGGCGATCCGGGCGGGCCGCTTTCATTTGCCACTTACGCCCGAATCGAAATGGTCCGACTTTCGGTTTATCAGCCGTTATGATAGTCAGGTTCAAATGCAGCGTAAAAATGTGGAAAAATTGAGTAGAAAGGATAAGGGTATGGCATGGGAGCTGGATCGCTATTATCTCGACGAAACATTCTGGGAGGACACGAACGATGAGTAGATCAGGCGCGATGAGTCCGGACCAAAGAACAGATCAGATTTGCCGGCATACCGGACACATGATACTGGAAGCCGGCGCCGGTACCGGAAAAACATACAGCCTGACCAAGCGGGTGATTTACCAGCTTGTGGAGCAGAAGGTGCCGCTGGAGCGAATGCTTGCACTCACTTTCACCGATTTTGCCGCCGCCGAGATGCGGACCCGGATCTATAAGGCGATTAATGAACGGTTGCGTGAAGAAACCAACTCGGTCCATGGAGAAGATTCCGACAAAAACCCGACGGCTACCCATCTCCTGGATACGCGCCGGCGTTTTACCAAAAACTATATTTCTACCTTCCACGCATTCTGTAATCGTATCCTGCAATATTTCCCCGATGAGCTGGCCGCCATCCGGATTGCTGATGAGCCGGATTTCAGCGAGGAAATTTCTGCCGC
>CAYMBG010000021.1:9423-12641 GCA_964388615.1 uncultured Chitinophagales bacterium
CGGATTTCAGCGAGGAAATTTCTGCCGCTTCTGCCGCCTCCACTGCCTCTGCCGCCTCTGCTACCACTACTGGCCAGACAACGGGCAAACCATCCACCCGGCATATCGAAGGCTCTTTCGAGTTGCTTGGCGATCACGATGAGGTTTTGTGGATGCTGGAGTGGCGTAAATCATTTTACCGCAAATACAGGAAGCACTCCGGCCTGCAGCGGCAGCTTTCCCGCTTGTCGGTGGCCGATTTTGAGCGTTTCATGAACCTGATAGGCAAACTGGATGACCAGGTGCTGGCAGAGCTTGCGGAGATGGCACCAGAGGGGTATATCTCAATGCTCCGGAAGCTCAAAGACGATTGGGAGCGGGAAAAAAAGCATCTTGAGTCAATTCTGGCAGCGGAATTCGAGGCGCATCCGGAGTGGTTTAAAAAACCGGAGGGGCGCCCGACCCTTTTTTCTGATATGAAGGCCTTTATGAAGAAAGGGGGTGGTTTCCAGGTGAAGTTCTTCAATAAAGAAGAGATGGATCCGGATCAAATGGCTGATATCAACAAGCTCGGAGAAAAACTGCTGTACTATGCCGGTGAACTGGAAAAAGCGGAGGCCTATTTATCCCGCACGAATCTGGCGGATGCCTTGCACGCTTATCCCGGTCAGGAGGAATTCGATTCCGATCACGAGGCATATTGGAACATGCGGGATCTGGCGGAGCTGGCTATGCGCTGGCACTATTTAATGCGCTTCCAGCGGTTTGATGCCGGTTATTTCAACTATGATGACATGATATGGCTGACCCACCGCTTATTTGAAGAAAACCCGGAAGTGGTGCGGCAAATGCGCAGCCGGTTTGATCAGATTCTGGTGGATGAATTTCAGGATACCGACCGGCGGCAATGGGATATCATACGCAAACTGGGATTTGGTGATGCGGGATTTGGCGATGATCGTCCGGGTATGGATCATGATAAAGAGATCCTCATCGTGGGGGATGTCAAGCAGGCCATTTATGCCTTTCGCGGCGGAGATGTGGCCATGATGCAGAAAGCACATCGTGATCTTGCCATGCAACCGGGTTCGGAGCCTGGAATTGTTCCCCTTACCTATTCTTTTCGCTCAAACCCTTCTATTCTCGGTTTCGCAAACAGCCTTTTCCGCGGCGTATTTGGATCTGCTTCGGAGACGGCATCCTACGAAGCATCCCACCAGCCACTGCATCCACCATCAAGCGCAATATCCAAAAACGCTTCAGAAGTCGGGGAGGTGAGGATACTGCGAGCTGACTACAAAACGCTCGAAAAACACAAAAACGAGTGGTCGGTCAGGGCGGAAGCATTGGCCGGACACATGGAGTTGCTTGAGGCCCGTAGAATTGCCCGGTTTTTGCGTGAGATATATGATGGCAGGGTGGAACAGCATAAACGGATCACCGGTAACATGCGAGCCGGAAAACCGGCGGTGGGGATACTTTACCGGCGCAGGAATCACATGCCGGCTATGGAGCAGGCACTTGCGGAGAATGGGCTCCGTTATACCGTTGCCAAAGGGTCCGGATTCTACGGACGCCGGGAGATACGGGATGCCTGGCTGCTTTTGTCCTTTTTGCTGGATGCACATGACGATGTTGCGCTGGCAGGCGTATTTCGGTCACCGATGATCGCCCTTTCCGACACCGCGTTGTTAGCCATTCGCATGGTCATGGATGAGTCCGATAAAAACTATCCGAATTTCTGGAGCGTGGCTTCTGATCATCGGCGTTGGGCGGATGACTACCTGACCGGGGATGACCGTTTTATGATCGAAAACGGGGTGAGCCTTTTGGAAACACTCCGGAAACAGGTGCCGGTGAGACGGGTATCCGATTTGCTTGAATATGTATTTTTCAATGACGGCGCCTGGTTTGGAGCTTATGCCGGCGATTCCCAAATTCAGGAAAACCTGGTCAAGTTGCTGGATGTGACCCGGAAACTGGAAAGTACCGGACGGGGGACCCTGTTTGAGATTACCCGGTTTTTGTCCGACCGGATCCATGATGAGGCAAGTGAATCGGAGGCCGAGCATCCCGATCCGGCTCCGATACAGCTGATGACCATTCACAGCGCCAAAGGCCTTCAATTTCCGATGGTTGTGATACCGGATATGTACGCAGGTCTGGTTGAGGGTGGGGTGCAGCTTCAGATCGCTGCCTCCGATGAGGAAAGCAAGGCATGGCCCGCGATGGCTTACAAGCAGGCCAATAAAGAGTCGGAGGAATCGTCGGATGACTCATTTCTGAACCAGGTATTGAAAACGGAAAACCGCAAAAGAAGTCTGGCTGAGTTGAAGCGCCTGTTTTATGTAGCGGTGACACGGGCGGAGACGCACTTGCTGTTGAGCCTTTCAAAGGGCAAGGGGACCGGAGAGAGCGGAACGCTCGCGGAGTTGTTGCGCCCGTGGCTGGCCGGCGCCGCGGATGTGGTCATTGAGGACCTGGACCTGGAGGAACTGGAGACGTTGGCACATGTGAAATCCGATCCCACAGCGGATCGCGATGATGGTGACGGGCAGGTTCGGGAAAAAGAGGGCACAACTCCCCGGGAATCACTGGATAACCCTCCGGTGTTGCTGGATCGCGACCGTATGGTATTTCAAAAGGCGGACAAACAGGTATCTGTTGATGTCACCACCGCTTCGTCCGTGGAGCAGAAGGAGCTGCCGGAAGATGTTACCGATGGACATTCCGGTTTCACAGGATTTTCGATGTGGCAAGAGCTGGATCCTGCCGATGCCGGCACACTGATCCACCGGACGCTGGAAATGGGATTGGCATCGCCCGAAACGGAGCAGGCCGTATGGTCTTTTTGGCAGATGGAGTTGTTACAGATGGGCTACGCAAAACCCGCAGAGGTTGTCCGGAAAAACCAGGCCGAATTGTTGCGGCATTGCCGAAATGCCCTGACATGGGTGAGGCAATGTTTCAACGAACCGCCGAATCAGCGTTTTGAGGTGGCATTTGAGTTGAGAACCAGGGATGAAGATCGTTTGGTTACCATCCGGGGCAGCATCGACATGGTTTTGACGGATCAACAGGGGCATGACCATATTATTGACTTCAAAACCGGACCGTTAGAAACCGGGCAGGAAGCAATCGGACAGAAAAATACGGGACAGAAAGAAATCGGCCAGAAAGAAATCGGACAATGGACGGATGCGGATTTACGTGATCATGCCAAAAAATTTGGCTATGAT
>CAYMBG010000021.1:12741-30058 GCA_964388615.1 uncultured Chitinophagales bacterium
CGGACAATGGACGGATGCGGATTTACGTGATCATGCCAAAAAATTTGGCTATGATCGTCAGGTAGACCTCTACAGAAAAGCCTATATTGAGCTGACCGGAAAAGATATTCCGGGTGAACGGGTCTGGTTGCTATTTACAGCTCCCCAAAAACCGATCGCCGTCAACTTTCCCAAGACTACGTAACAATCTCTTTTTTTTAGTATGATGTTTAAAATGAATCTACCTGTTTCTTTGTTTCTCCCGAGGCCAAATGCCACAATCGCTTACGAATACGCTGCAAATAGATGTGGGCTGATTATCCTGGCCACAATCCTTTTCTTGAGCGCCGGGATGGCCGATACCAGGGCGAGCGAACCAAAGGTTTCATCACCTGCCGAGTATCTGGGTTACGAACTGGGTGACCGGTTCACGCGTCACCATGACCTTGTCGCTTATTTCGAACATGTAGCGGATAAGAGTCCGAAGGTGGCATTGCGGCAGTATGGGGAGAGTTACCAGCGTCGCCCGCTATTTGCCGTTTTTGTGAGTTCCGAAGAGAATATCAGGGAGCGGGATACCATTCGTGTCAACAATCGCCGCATGACGGGGCTTGAGCCGGGGGAGGTCAGCGGACGAACCGCCGCTATCAGCTGGCTCAGTTACGGATTACACGGGAATGAGTCCTCCAGTCCGGAAGCCGCCATGCTCACGCTGTATGAGTTGGTATCGGGAGAGCCGACGTCAGCGGGCAACACACCGGAGGAAGTAGCCGGTTGGCTGGAGAATACGCTGGTGATCATCGACCCGGTGTTGAATCCGGATGGCCGTCATCGCTATGTATCCTGGTTTGAGCAGACAACCGGAAGGAGGCCGGACCCCCGGCTGGAGGTCAGAGAGCATAACGAACCCTGGCCCGGTGGCCGGTCCAACCACTACTACTTTGACCTCAACCGCGACTGGTCCTGGCAGATCCAGCAGGAAACCCGTCAGCGTATTGCCTTCTATAACACCTGGATGCCGCATGTTCATGCCGATTTCCATGAGATGTTCACCAGCGACTACTTTTTCCCGCCCTCCGCGGAGCCATTTCACATGGCCATAACGGATTGGCAGCGTGAGTTTCAGTACAAAATCGGAAGAAATCACGCGGACTATTTTGACCAACGCCGGGAGCGTTACTTCACGCGCGAGATTTTTGACCTGTTTTATCCGGGATTCGGAGATACCTGGCCGACCTTCAGCGGTGCGATTGGAATGACTTACGAGCAGATGGGCCACGGCCGTGCCGGTACAAAAATGATCCGGGAAAACGGTGATACGCTAACCTTGTCACAACGCCTCATGAATCATCATGTCGTCGGTTTATCGACCGTGGAAGTAACCTCGCAAAACCAGGAGCGATTACAGGAGGAGTTCCGGACATTTTTTCAGAAGGGGGCAACCGACCCGCAAGGGGAGCATGACTCATTCGTGCTTGCCGGAGATAACCAGCCGGACCGGCTGAAAGCGTTATTGAATTTCCTGGATCGTCAGGAGATACGATACGAGGCGGCCGAGGCCGGCCGGCGGATGACCGGCTGGAATTACAGGACCGGACAAGAGGAGTCACGGCGCACAATGGAGGGGGATGTGGTTATTCCGTTGTCGCAGCCCAAGTCCACACTAACCAGGGTTATGTTCGAGCCAGACCCGGAGCTTCCTGATACCAGTACCTATGATATTACGGCCTGGGCGCTGCCCTTTGCTTATGGGCTCCAGGCCTGGGCGGTTGACGGGCGGGTTCGGAGCACCGGGGAGACGGTCAGGCTGGAGTCGCAGTTCAGAGCGTTGTCCGGTAATGGTTCTGAGCGTCTGGATGAGGTTTATGGCTATGTCGTTGGCTGGGGGGATGTGAATGATGCCGCGTTTTTGGCGGATTTGTTGCAGGAAGAGATTCGTGTGCAGGTAGCAGAGCGACCTTTGACGGTGGAGGGGGAGTCTTTTGAGGCCGGCGCCTTACTTGTTGTGAATGGCGCAAACCGCCGCTTCAGTGAGAAAAAGCTGCAGGAAAGGATCGATTATTATGCTGCCAGGCATGACCGCAAGGTGACTCCGGTTACAACAGGCTTCAGCGAAAGTGGAACGGACTTCGGCTCTCCCCGCTTTCATCTGGTTCATAAGCCGGCCGTTGCGGTGCCGTCCGGCTCTGGTGTAAGTTCCTACAATCTCGGGGAGATGCGACACTTTTTTGATTACAAACTGGACTATCCTCTTGCGGTATTTGATGTAGATCGTCTGTCAGCTTTTCCACTGGATGATTATGATGTGCTACTCCTGCCGGGTGGCCGGTATCTGTCAGGTGATGCCTTCGATTGGGAGAAAGTGATGTCATGGGTGGCCGGAGGGGGCCGTCTGATCGCTTTTCCGGATGCGGTGCGGGCGCTGTCGGAGCTGGAGGAGGTCGATATCGACTTGCGAACATTTGAAGATGAGGCTGAAAACGATGACCAGACGGCTTTGGACGAACAGGCCGTAGCCCGGGAGCAACGTGAGCAGGCCCGGTTCGAGGAGCGCAGGCGAAAGCTTCTGCCACGGCAAATCAGTGGTGCCGTTTATCAGGTAAAAATGGATGACAGCCATCCGCTGGCTTTTGGATTGGGTGAGGTTTATGCTTCGATCAAACGAGGTTCCATGGCAGTTGATCCCCTTGAAAGCGGGTGGAATGTAGGGCTCTATGAGGAAAAGAATTCGATTTTGGGTGGCTGGGCCGGACACGAAGCACAAAAATTGCAAAATGGGGCCCTGGCATTCGGGACCGTCAGCCATGGGCAGGGTGGACTGGTATTGCTTTCGGACAATCCGCTTTTCCGCGGTTTCTGGAGAAACGGCGAATTGCTTTTCTCAAATGCGCTTTTTCAGGTCCCGATCGCGTTTTAACCCGCTTTTTGGTCATTATTACGCCGGTTTCAGGGGCACCCGGGCTTTCCACGTCCGCGTCCGATAAATGCCTTTTGTTACTCCGAGGAATCCGTATCGTGCTCTTCTTTACTATCCATGGCCTCTTTAACCAGCTGTTCGCGTCTCTTGCATCCGCTGCGGACACCAAGGAATGCTCCCGCCATGGAGGCGATCACAATGATAGTTATAAATAAAAAATAGGCTATGAAACCGGAAAGACGGCCTGTCAGGATCGACATGAACGACATGGGCAATACCAGCACTACCCCGAGGATATAGGGGAATTGTTCCAGCTCAAATGTGCGGCTGCAGAATCGCCGTGCAAGGGCTAAGCTTAAATTAAAAAAAATCAAAAAGTAACCGACAGCAAAAACAGGTCCGGCGACCCCGGGTAGCTGGATAAACGGGATCAACCCCTGGGTAAGGATGAAAACGACAACGCCGAGCAGCAGTGTGGCACCTGCAAAAGCAAAAGCTCGAGCGTTCTGCTGATTGATTTCAGACATATAATTGATCTAATTGCTGGATATCCAGGATTCGGGGTTTAAATTGGTGCTTTGGTCACGGATCATAAAGAAAAGAGAGGGGCCTTTCAGGGAGTCTTCATCGCCGGAAGTTCCGATCACCTCCCCTTTTTCAACAAAGCTGTTCCGGGTGACATCGATGTCGGACATGTTTCCGTAAACCGTGATGTAACGCCCGTGTTTAACAAATACGCAATTGCCAAAACCGGATATGGGCTGAACGGCAAACACATACCCTTCATGAACGGCACGGACTTCGCTTCGGGCATCGGTGAGTATTTCCACGCCGGGGTTGTCGATACTGGTACCATACACCGGATTTACCCGATTGCCGAATTTGGCTGAGACCACGCCTGAGGAAACGGGCCAGGGCAGGTTTCCTTTTTGCTCTTCGAAAGAAGCTTCAATCTCTTGCAGGCGTGTTTCGGATGGGCGTTCTCCAGGTTCAACAGGACGCGAAAAGCGTTCGACTTGTGCTTCCCGTTCCCGCCTGCTTCGAATATTTTGGGCATTCGCAAGACGACGCCTGCGCTCCTCCTCCAACCGCTCCAGCCTTTCCTGTTCGGCTTGCCGGATACGCGCCTCCTCTTCTATCAGCTCAGAGAGCGTATTTTCGAGATTTTGTGCTTCATTACGAGTTGCCGACAGGCGTTGTTCCAGCCTTTCCCGATCCCGCTGAAGACGGGCGACCTGACGTTGCCGCTCTTCCATCCGCTCTTCAAGTGCCTCGCGTTCCCTTTGGGTTTCGGCGATGTTCTCACGGTTTCGCCTACGGGCATCTTCCAGCTCCTTCTCCCGAAGCTCCAGCTCCTCCTGCATTTCGGTAATCTGATGGGCCTGTTTCTGTCGATACTCCTCAAACCGCTCCAGGTAGTAGGAGCGGACCAGCATCTGATTCAGCGAGGATGAAGTGAGCAGCATCACTTCGTCCGGCATCCGCCCATGCTTATACAAATACGAAAGCGTTGACTTGTAATTTTCAATGATAGTCTGCAGATCCTCGATAAGTCCGTCAATTTGCTGCTGGGTTATTCGCAGCTCTTCCGATATGGAGGCGCGTTCCTCCTCCATGGTGCGGATCACGGCATTACGCAATGAAATTTCGCGTTGCAGATTTTCGAACTGTTCATAAGTACGGGAATACTCATCTTCGGCTTCGGAAATCTGATCCTGAAAACCGATGATCTGTTGCCGCAAGGATTGAATATCGGAACGTGCGTCCTCCTGCTGTTTTTCGAGCTCGTTGCGTATGTTCTGATAGTTTTGAGCATGGAGAGGCAAGAGCCAGCCGGTCCAAAGCACCAGGAAAAAAGTTACTATGGGAATCGTATAACGGCTCATATCTGAATAATCTCAGTATCTTGCGGAATTTCGGGGTCAAATTCCAGGGAGGATGGGTTGATTTCAAGCGCTCTTATCACAAAAAAGATATTGGATTTTTCATCGGCACTCAATATTTGAATGCGTCTTGGAAGCAGATAGCCGTCGATTTGCGCATGGTTTTCAAACTGAAAAAAGCGATAGGCGTCAGGATGTTCTGCCGGTAGTTCCGTGCGCAGAAGCCGGCCGTTCTCACGATTGATGAAGTGACGTTCGCCATCCACGGTTTCAACCAGAAAATGATCTTTATTTTCGTAGATTCGGTAGATTTGCTCCGCACTGGTGACGGGAAAGAGCATTTCTATGATATTCAGAGCTCCCACTCCGTTGAGGAAGTACCAGGAAGCATCGGCCTGGGACATTTTATGGGCGATTTCCTCGATGCGATTGTATATGATTACGGAATCGGGGTTGCTGTAGATCCGTCCTCCCTCAATACCCAGGTTGTTACGGATTGTCATCAGGCTTTGTTCGCGAGTGGAGCGGAACCGGACGGTCAAGCGCTCCGTTTGTCCCGGTTCGCTCACTTGCACGCTGGCACGTCCGCTCAGTGATTGCAATGATTCCGGAAATCGTAGCTGTTCATCCAGGAAGGTTTGCTTGTCCACTTCCGATAGTCGAAACTCGCTGTCTTCAAACCGCAATGTTTCTGTAGGAGAGCAAGAAACCAGGCCCGCCACCAGTAAGACCAGCAGTATCACATAACGATGGCTATTGAAATTTTGCGCGATCATATCGTCAATTGATATGCAAACGTTCCTTCAGGTAGGTACGAGACTCATCTTTTTCAAGAGCTTTTTGCCACCAGTAAAGGGCCCGGTCCGGTTCGCCCAGTTTGTCATAAACATCTCCCAGATGTTCCATTACTTCCGCGCTGGCGTCGCCCGTCTCAATGGAGGCCCGGATATATTCGTAAGCGTTTTCGTAATCTCCCATCTTGAAATAGACCCACCCGAGGGTGTCCAGGAAAGCGGAGTTGTCGGGACTCAGTTCAAGTGCCCTGGAAGCCATCTCCTTTGCCTGCTCCAGTTCTTTTTCCCTTTCCGAGAGCATGAATGCGTAATTATTCAGGGCTACATCGTTATCGGGGTCCAGTGAAATGGCTTCTTCATAAGCTTCGTCAGCCTGATCCCACAATTCCAGGGCCGAGTAGACATCCCCGAGCGTACCCTGGATGATGGAGCGGAACGGGGTGCGCGAAGGAAGCTCTGAAGCCTTTTTGAGCCATGCTGCCGCCTCTTCCAGTTGATCTTGCAGAAAATAAGATCCGCCCACAAAAAAATGGATAAACGCATCGTCGGGTACAAATTCGTTGGCTTTCTTTCCCGATTCGACAGCGCGTTCATAAGAGCCCTGGACATAGTAGCTTTGGATAAGCTGACGCCAGGCGGCGTCATTTTCGGGCATGATCTCCACCGTTTGTTCAAGATGATCCAGGGCGATGTTCTCATTCCCCAAAGTGAGATAATATTCTGCGGCCATGGCATGCGACATGCCTTTGTCAGGCTCGGTTTGCAACAGTGTTTCGACCAGATCCCCGGTGGTTTTTCTGAGAGGCTCCGACTCCGGATCGTTGGCAAAGCGTCCGATGATATATTGCACGATTTCAAATTTTTTGCCGGCTGACACCTGCGGGTCGGCGACCAGGTCGTGCAGGATGTTCCCCGCTTTTTCCCACTCCTCGTTGTTGATATGGATCTCGGCCAGGTTGACCAGCGCCTCGGGGTGCATGGGGTTTCGTTCCAGCGCTCTTTCCAGGGTTTGCTGAGCCATTTCCGGCTTCTGCTCTTCGAGGTAGAACTGGCTGAGCATCATCAGGGCATTGGTATTGCCCCGGTCTGTTTCGATCACCTTTTGGAGTTCTTCAATGATGGCCTGAGTGTCATCCATCCGGTTGAAATTACTGATGCGCTGGTAATAAATGGCCATATCCGGACCGGTAAGGTCAAGAATCTGCTGAAATACCTCATTGGAAGCTTCCAGCTCACCCTGTTCGCTATGGATCTGTGCTTTGGTTTGGAGCATTCTTATGTCGTTGGGGTGGTAGGCGAGGATGGAATCCAGTTGCGCCACAGCTTCCGGGTAATTACCATTATCCCGATATCCATTGGCCAGTTGTAGCCTGAACCATCGATTCTCAGGCTCCAGTTCAACGGCTCGGCGATTGTAATAGATGGCATCCACCGGATCTCCCATCTCGAAATAGAGGTCAGCCAGCGAAAAGAGGATACCCGCTTTGTCCGGGAGTATGGAATGGGCCCTGGTCAGATGAATTTCGGCGGCCTGGAGGTCATCCAGCTGCATGGCTGTGATGCCACGTATAAAATGGGTTTGCGCTTCCACAATATCTTTTTCCAGGATGAGGCGGCCTGTTGTGGTTTCATCTGTATCGGCAACCTGTTCACTGGAGGAGCAGGCTGTGATAGCGCTAAGAGCTAAACAAATGGTGACAACCATTCCTGATGCAGGGCGGAAAAAGTTTTGCCTCAAGGTGTTCATTGATAATAAGAGAGTGGACCCGAAGTAGTCGGATGATTCCATTTTTTTATTTTTGTAGATCACAACAAAGTAACGAATAGACAGGAACTATGGTACGATAGAACTGAGATGGTAAGATTTGTTTTCATAACCCTGGCCGGAATACGTCCAAAGAGATCTCCCCGGGGTCAGGTTTTGCAGGACGGGGGGGATTTCTCATTGCTGGAAACGCCGGATGATGGATTCCGTTTGTGAAACATAGGCGCCACCGAACAGGTTTACGTGTACCAGCAGGGGGTAAAGATTATAGATATCCTTTCGTTGTGAGAAGCCGGGTGTGAGCGGCCAGACCTCTTCATATGCCCGGTAGAAATCCGCTCCGAACCCGCCGAACATACGGGTAAAGGCGAGTTCCATTTCCCGGTGTCCGTAATAGACGGCGGGATCAATCATAACGGGCCGGTTCTGCTTATCGCAAAGGTAGTTACCGCCCCAGAGGTCACCATGAAGCAGGGAAGCCGGCTCGTCCGGAAAGATATCCGGCAATGCCTCGAACAGATGGTCGAGAGACTGGCGGGTGCTTTTGGAAAAATAACCACTCTGTTGCGCCATTTTAAATTGCGGCTCAATACGACATTCCCTGAAAAACGAGATCCAGTCATCCCGCCAATCATTGTTTTGGGGCAGTCGTCCGATGTAGTTGTGGTGATCGAGTCCGTACCGGGATTCCCGGTGCTGATGCATCTCTGCCAGTGCCCGGCCGAACCGCAGATCGAAATCGCCGGTTGAGCGGCCTTCCTCTACAAAAGAGAGAATAAGCCAGGAAGTATCGGTGGATTCGTCATCAAGCACGCCGACTATTTCCGGTATCCGGATTTCACTGACGGCGTTATTTAACAGCTCCAGGCCCCGGGCCTCCTTTTCAAACATATCAAGCAAGGATCGCCGGTTTTGTTTCACAAAAAGGGTGGTTCCGTTGGCCAGGCTGACACGGGCGGCGTCGTTGATACAACCTCCTCCTACGGGGGTGTGCTTTGTGATTTCGCTGTCGAATTTTTCTTTCAAAAAAGCGTGGAGCGATTCAGATGGTTTCATAAGAGATTGCAGGTTGGTTCCAAAATTTGGGAAGGGCGATTCGGATACGATAGATACCTCTCAAAATGTTCAGGCAGCGCAATCGATAAGGATCGCAAGGTGACCGCTGGAGGTGCAAAGTGTGCTGTTTATGATTTTATAAAAGGCCTGATCTGCTCAAGCAACTCTTCACTACTGCGCATCACGATATCAAAAACCAGTTCAAAGCCGTTGATGCCGCCATAATAAGGATCGGGTACCTCCCCATCGCCGGGAGAAGGATCGAAATTCCTGAGCAGAAACAGCTTATCATGATACTTTTGATTACGGTCCAAAAGCTTCAAGTCATTAAGGTTATCCTGATCCATAGCCAGAACCAGATCAAAATAGGCAAAATCGGAGTACTCGAACTTCCTGGCCCTCGAATGAAGCTGAACACCGTGTTTTTCCGCTATATTGCGGCTTTTGCTGTTAGCTGGTTCACCCACATGGTAAGCTCCTGTTCCGGCAGAATCAATTTCAAAAAAAGCGGAAAATCCCTCCCGGTCCACAAGATGCTGGAAGACTCCTTCTCCGGTTGGACTTCGGCAGATGTTGCCGAGACAGACAAAACAGATTCGAAAAGGATCGTTGGTTGTGATTTCGCGAAGGCTCAGTTTGTGTTGCGTTTGCATTTTTGGGGTATTTTTGTGTGTTTCGTGATATTTACATGACGATAACCATGGTGTATGGCCAGTCCTGAATCAAGAAGTTTATTGCTTCATGCGTATAAATCAAAATATTTTCGTGTGTTTAATGTAAAGATAACGGGTTTTGTAAGACGTGATTATTTTGAGTTTTGCTGTGTTGAGGCGTAGTTTCAGGACTGCAAAAAAAATTCGTATATTTACTCTCTTGTAAATACCCTAATAAGAGGACCTTTCCAGGTTTATGAGTAAAAAATTCAAGGAAGTCAAACAGTTACAGTACGCCAAGACCGAACTGGATGTTCTGGACTGGTGGAAAGAAAAAAATATTTTCGGTAAAAGTGTATCCACCAGACAGGATGGTATTCCATTTACCTTTTATGAAGGTCCGCCGACAGCCAATGGCAAACCGGGTATTCACCATGTGTTATCACGAACCGTAAAAGATCTGTTTTGCCGTTATAAGACACTGAAGGGTTTTAAAGTGGACCGGAAAGCGGGTTGGGACACGCACGGCCTTCCTGTGGAGATCGAAGTTGAGAAAGAACTTGGCCTTCAGGGGCGCTCCCAGGTTGAAGATTACGGGATTGCCGAATATAACGCCAAGTGCCGGGAGAGTGTGCTGCGCTATACCGGCGAATGGAATCGCCTGACGGAACGAATGGGATATTGGGTAGATCTTGAAAGCCCGTATATCACTTATGAGAATAATTATATAGAGTCGGTCTGGTGGGCTTTGAAACAGATGTTTGAAAAGGACCTGATCTATAAAGGATACAAAATTCAGTGGTATTCCCCCGGCAGCGGCACTGTTTTGAGTTCGCACGAAGTCAGTCTCGGCTACAAAGAGGTCCAGGATCCCTCAGTCTTCATAAAATTTCCGGTGGATGGAGAAGAGAACACCTACTTCATGGCGTGGACAACCACACCATGGACCCTTATCTCCAACATGGTACTGGCCGTGCATCCCGAGTTGGATTATGTGAAGGTCAGGTCAGTGGAAGGCGATACGGAAACGTACAACTATCTTGCAAAGGGCCTGGTCTCGAAGGTTATGGGTGATGATGTTGAAATCATCGAAGAGATGAAAGGCTCCGACCTGATTGGCCGGACTTACGAACCGATGTTTTCCTACGCACTCAAAGAGATATCAAAAGATCAGGCGTGGCGTATCGTGCCGGCTGATTTTGTGACCCTGGAAGAAGGAACCGGTATTGTACATATTGCTCCGGCATTTGGTGCCGATGACTATGAGGTCTGCAGGCGCGAGGAGATTCCGATGTTCAACCCGATCAGTCGAGAAGGGCGCTTCGAGGAGCTGGTGGAAGATTTTGCCGGACAGTGGTTCAAAGATGCCGATAAGAATATCGCCCGCAATATTAAGGAAAGGGGGCTCATGTATCGGCATGAGACCTACTTGCACAACTATCCGCATGACTGGCGTAAGGGGACCCCTTTAATGTCCTATCCCGTGGAATCGTGGTTTATCAGGACGACCCGGTTGCGCGACCGTATGGTGGAGATCAACAAGAAAATCAATTGGAAACCGGCCAGTACCGGTACGGGCCGGTTTGGATTGTGGCTGGAAAACAATGTGGACTGGGCCATTTCTCGTCAGCGCTTTTGGGGAACGCCGCTCCCGATATGGGTCAATGACAAGAACCCGGAAGAGGTGGAGTGTGTCGGTAGCATAGCCGAGCTGCGGGAGAAAGGAGGGATCAATGCCGATAAGGATATAGATCTGCACCGCCCTCATATTGATGAGATCACCTGGGAAGCCAAAGACGGTGGTACCATGCGTCGGATTCCCGATCTGTTGGATGTCTGGTTTGACTCCGGCGCCATGCCGTTTGCCCAACGACACTATCCCTTTGAGAACAAGGCCGAATTCAAGGAAAATTTCCCGGCTGATTTTATTGCCGAAGGCGTGGATCAAACCCGGGGTTGGTTTTACACTTTACATGCTATCGCGACAATCCTGTTTGATTCCCCGGCTTATCAGAATGTGGTGTCGAACGGACTGGTACTTGATGCGCATGGCAACAAGATGAGCAAGACCAAAGGCAATACCGTTGATCCTTTCGAGATCATCCGCAATTTCGGGGCCGATACCACACGCTGGTATATGATGAGTAATTCCTCTCCATGGGATAATCTGAAATTTAGTGAAGAGGGATTGAATGAAACACAACGCAAGTTTTTCAATACCCTGGTGAGTACGTACTCTTTCATGGCGATGTATGCCAATATCGACAAATGGACCTATTCCGGGGTGCCGATACCATACTCGGATCGAACCGAGATGGATCGCTGGATTATATCACGACAGTTCACCACCATCAAGCAGGTGGATTCGTTTATGGATGACTACGAACCAACCCGCGCCGTGCGGGCGATTGAAAGGTTTGCAGACGATCTCAGCAACTGGTATGTGCGACGTAACCGCCGCCGTTTCTGGCGGGAAGGCAAGAGCCTGGATAAAACAGCGGCTTATCAGACCCTGTATGAGTGTCTGGTCAACCTGGCAAAGATTGCCAGTCCCGTTGCTCCCTTCATCACGGAGTGGTTATACCGGAACCTGAACACGGTGACCGGTTTTGAGGAGGAGTCGGTGCACCTGACTTTCTACCCCTCGGTGGAGGAAACAGCCATAGATCGTGATCTCGAGTACCGCATGGAAATGGCCCGAATCATCTCTTCCATCGTTTTACGGATTCGCAACAAAATAAATATGAATGTCCGGCAACCGCTCAAACGTTTGATTGTACCTGCGAGCAATGAGGAACAGTATTTGGCGATAGAGTCCGTAAAACATATTATATTGGATGAAGTGAACGTTAAAGGCATTGAATATGTAGATGATGACTCCGGAATTGTGCAGAAAAGTGCAAAGCCGAATTTTGCGGCGCTTGGCAAGAAACTCGGAAAGAAAATGAAGCCGGTGGCTGCAGCAGTCCGGGAGCTGTCCACAACACAAATATCAGATTTTGAAAAGAGTGGTGAATTACAAATTGACCTTGATGATGAACAGTCGATAACACTTACTACCGAAGATGTAGAGATTGCCCGTCACGGACTGAAGGGATGGTCTGTTGAGACGGAAAAAGGAGTAACGGTTGCACTGGACACGGAACTGGACGAGGCATTGACTCGTGAAGGCCTTGCCCGGGAATTGGTCAACCGAATACAGAATATGCGGAAAGAAGCTAATTTTGAGCTTACTGACCGAATTGATATGTTTTTGGAAGGTGATGAAGAGATGAAAACCTCGGTGCAATCCATGAATGATTATGTGAGGAGCGAAACCCTGGCTGAAAACATAGAATATGGCCCGGCCGAAGAGTCCGATTTTACCAAGAAGTGGGAAATTGGTGGCAAGATGTGCACCATTGCGATCCAACGTAACAGTAACTTTTAATCCTTTGCAGCTATGAGCAAGGAAAATATCGAAAACGAAGAACGCGTAACACCTTATACTGACGAAGAGCTTGAGCACTTTCGCAGCATCATCATGAAAAAAAGGAAAGAAGCCGAAGAGGATCTGAATATACTCATGGATGCGCTCAAGGAGAGTACTGAAAACTCTTCAGATGAATCCGCTTACTCTTTCCATATGGCGGATGCCGGAACAGATGCGCAGGAGCGGGAGAAAACCTATATGCTTTTCAACCGCACAAAAAAATTCATCAAGTATCTGGATGATGCTATAGAACGTATCAATAACAAGACTTACGGGGTTTGTAAAGTAACAGGGAAAAAGATCTCCAAAGGCCGTCTTGAGGCCGTTCCTCATACCCAAATCAGTATTGAAGCCAAATTGAAACGGCGCTAATTGTTTTGAAATCATACCGTACAAAACTGGGTGTACTTGGAGGTGTTGCACTGGGTGTTTTGATTCTGGATCAGGTATCCAAGTATTGGGTCAGAACAACGCCGGAATTGCATCGTTACACGCTTATTGAAGATTGGCTCGCGCTGAATTACACCAAGAATCCGGGTATGGCGATGGGAATCCATTGGGCCGATACCTGGATCATCAGCCTGATTGCGATACTGGCAACCGCTATCATTGCGGTTTACATATGGAAAACGTTAAGACCAGCCAATACCGGTTATCTGGTTTGTATGGGATTGATAATTGGAGGTGCGCTCGGCAATATAACGGATCGCTTTCTGCAGGCGGGCATCGGGGGATATGGTGGCATACTTGATGGACATGTTGTGGACTTTATCCATTTTAAGCTGAATGTTGCCGGGGTGGATGTGTTCCCATATATATTTAATGTTGCCGACAGTGCCATCACGGTTTCTATAGTGGTGCTTATTATGTTCCATAAAAAGTTGCTTCCGGAGTATACACGTAAACAGCATGAGCAGGTTGAACCTGATGCTCATTGATCATTACAAAAATCCGCGAAACAGAGGGAAAGTACCCGATCCGGATTTATCCCATGAGGTAATCAACCGAAAGTGTGGGGATCGGCTGATGTTTACTGCCCGGCGCGAGGGAGCGTATCTCACAAAAATCCTGTTTGAAGGTAGTGGGTGTTTCTATTGTCTGGCATCGGCATCTATAGCGTGTGATACAATGAGCGGCCTGCGAGAGGGGCAGGTGAGGCAAGTCGCCGCGGGTACCCGAGAATGGCTTCACAGGGAGGAGTTGTCTCGTGCGGGGAGCAAAGAAGAGGCGCAGGACCAATCGGAAGGGGCCTCAAAATCGCAAGAACCATCTATACTCCGAGACTACCCGCAAATTGCAGCACTTGGAGAAATCAAGCAGTTTCCCATGCGCATCGGATGTACGGACCTGGCCTGGAAGGGATTGTTGGAAATGTTGGATTCTGCAGATATGAATACGGATAAAAGCCGATAGAAAAGGCTTAGTGCAGAATACTTTTCAGGATATCGAGTTGGTCGTGAGGATCGATATTTTGCAGGTCGTGCCCCATTCGGTCCCGTTTTGTGCGAAGATACTTAAGGTTTTCCGGGAAAGACTCGGTTTCCAGCGGGACCCGCTCCACGATTTCGAGTCCGTATCCAACCAGGCCGACTCGCTTTGCAGGGTTATTGGTCATCAGGCGCATTTTGCGTACCCCCAGGGAGCGCAGCATCTGGGCGCCGATTCCATAATCACGTAAATCGGATTTAAAACCCAGGGCTTCATTGGCTTCAATGGTATCCATTCCCTCTTCCTGGAGTTTGTATGCCTTAAGTTTGTTCACCAGTCCAATACCCCGGCCTTCCTGATTCATATATAGCACGGCACCTGTTCCGGCCTCCTCTACCAGACGCAGGGCGGTATGGAGTTGTTCGCCGCAATCACAGCGCTTGGAGCCAAACACATCGCCGGTCATACAAAGAGAGTGAACCCGGACCAAAACCGGTTCATCCTCGCTCCACTGTCCCTTGACCAGAGCGAGGTGGACACCGCCGGTCAGTTTTTCTTCAAAAGCGTGCAGACGGAAATCGCCATAGATGGTCGGAAGTTCGATATTGATGGCTTCCCTGACCAGGCTCTCGTTGGACATACGGTAACTGATCAGATCTTTGATGGTGATCAGTTTCATATCAAACTTTCGGGCGACGATTTTGAGGTCATCGAGGCGGGCCATGGTGCCGTCGTCATTCATGATTTCGCAAATGACACCACCTTTAGCAGAGCCGGCAAGCTTTGCCAGGTCAATTGCTGCTTCGGTGTGACCGGCGCGGCGCAAGACGCCACCTTCACGGCTGATCAGCGGGAAGACGTGGCCCGGACGCCGGAAGTCAGCGGGTTGGGCATGCGGATTGATCAAGGCCTGAATGGTTCGGGCGCGGTCGGAAGCGGAAATACCGGTGGATGTATCGTGCTTATGGTCCACAGAGACCGTGAAGGCCGTTTCCATGGAGTCGGTATTTTGGACTACCATGGGTTCAAGGTTGAGATCATAAGCCCGTTGCCGGGTGAGCGGAACACAAACAAGTCCGCGTCCATGAATCACCATGGTGTTAATGTGCTCCGGTGTGACCTTATCAGCCGCCATGACAAAATCACCTTCGTTTTCGCGGTCTTCGTCATCGACGACAATAACCATCTTGCCGGCTTTGATATCCTCAATGGCCGATTCAATAGTATCGAAAATGTGATCCCTGGACTGAGCCATAATTATTACCGGAAAAATACCCTGTTGGTATTCTGTATAGATGCAACTGGTTTGTATGTACCTACGAAATCAGTTGCTGCTTTATTTGGAATTTTTTTCCGGATTTACATCCACAATGGCATTTTTGAGGAGTTTGACTTTTACCTCTTTATCAACTTCAAGCATGATGGAATCATCTTCAATAGCGGAAACAATCCCCACCATACCACCGGAAGTGACCACTTTGTCTCCCTTTTTCATTTGGGATACTTTGTTTTGGATCTCTTTCTGCTTTTTGGATTGTGGACGGATAATAAAAAGGTAGAAGACCAGAAAAATGGCTGCGAGGAAAATCAGACTGGTAATGCCACCACCGCCGCCTTCCGGATCTGCGAGAAAAAGCATGATCATCATATTCATAGTAAAAAATTATAGAAGTTGTGTAAGGGTTAATTGTTGAGGTATAATCAACGAAATATACAGCTTTTGAGGGGTGCTTACAAAAGCATAAGTGAGGGTTGGTTGTGGTGGGAAAAGAGTAAAAAAAACAGGTATCCGTCATAAAACGAATACCTGTATCAGGAAAAAAAGTAAAAGAGTGGTTTGTTGCTTAGCGCTCTTAAGGCATATTAGGATCGGTTGGCAATCCGAGGTGCTCAAAAAACTCTTCCGGCGACTCCAGCATTCGAACCGTATCATCCAGGGGCATACCCAGTTCGCGGTAAAATTCCCGTCGCTCTTCAATATCGTCATATAGTTCCTGGTAGGCAATCTGGCCGACACGAACAGCTACTCTTCGGGGTACAACAACGACACCGTCCATATCAGCTACTACAACATCACCGGGGTAAACCAGGGCGCCACCAACTACAACCGGACGCTGGACATCGATGATCTCATTTCGTCCGATACGTTCACCACGGCCACGATCCATATAGTTGGTATAAACAGGGTTTCTTTGTTTAACGATTTCATCGATATCTCTTATGCCACCTGCAGAAACAAGTCCCACCATGCCAAGATCAGTCCAGTCCATGATGTTTTTGGATCCGGTAGAACCGGCATCATTGTCACCCTGGTTGTCAATCACAAGTACGGTCCCGGGTTTGATGTGTTCACGGAAGGGCTCCGGGGAAAGTTCGTTGTACCAGTGTCCACGCCATTCGCGATACTTCTCATAATTTTCGGGATCGCTGAGGTCCACGCCAGGGTTCATAGGCCGATTGGTTGGTCCGTAACGGGCGGTTACAGCGACACCGGAGATTCGGTGACTCATATCTTCTACATCATCCCACAAGGGTGCCATTACCGGATCCATCACACCGACATCCAGATAACCGGCGGTTACCATGCCGTCCACAACATCGGCGACGCGGGCACCCTCATAGAGTTCGACCAGAACCTCATCCGAGACACCATGGTCGTCATACTGAGCAAAGGCCGGAACAAACAGGCCGCATATAAGCAAGAAAAGAAATGGTAATAATAGTTTTTTCATAAAAGCGATTTTTATAGTTCAGTTGCGGGTTAATTGGATAAGAATACCGGTAATGTCTAAAAATCGCGATAATAATCAAAATAATTTATTAAATAGGGAGGGGGTGGGCTTATCCTATTATAAGACTGTCAAGATGGGGAAGTGATTTATCTAAATAGATGGGCGGTGATCCGGTATAATAACCATGTGGGCACCGGAAGTCAGAATTTATTAGGGGGTTGCCAGAAGTGGCAGTCCCCCTAATTTACACTCGATGATACTTATTTACTATCAGGAAGATTTTCCTTATTTGATCAGGGTCATTTGTCGGGATTGAGCCTGGCCATCGACTTCCAGTCTGTAAAGGTAAACTCCACTTGAATACTCGGTGGCATCCCACGTGACCTGATGTGAGCCGGCATTCAGGACAGATTCCTTGAGAGTGGCCACTACCTGACCTAATGTGTTGTATACTCTTAGTCGAACCTCGGCACGTTCCGGAATTTCAAACCGTATGGAGGTTGTCGGATTGAAAGGGTTCGGATAGTTTTGCTCAAGTCTCACATTAACAGGTTTCTCCTGTAATGTTTCATCAGCAAAGGTAGCCTCTGCTTCGCTGGTCATGGCAATATTGGAGAAGTGTTCAACCTCGGCTTTGA
>CAYMBG010000022.1:0-21221 GCA_964388615.1 uncultured Chitinophagales bacterium
AACAAATATTCCGAAAAAGGTTATTGAAGAACACGGCAGTGATTTTACGTTCAAAATCTATGTGGGTAACACCATATTGAAGGATATTGCTTCCTCATTTTCTTCGGTATCTGACGGAGAGCCGGTTGCTTTGATCGGAAGTTCTGGTATGCTGGAAATCGCCATCAACAAAGGCAGTGCTGAACAAATGCTGGGAATTGAAAAAGGCGCACCGGTTTCGCTTGTACTGCAGAAAAATGATTCATGAGCGGACGGAGCTTTTCTTCAGTGTGATGCAGCAAGAATGCCTTTTTGCGATCAGGTGATGGATGGTGCTGTGATGGGTGGCACGCTGATATGGCAGTATTCGCATTCTGTGGCAAAGAATAACGTTTACATGTGATCCGGTGCCGATATTCCAAGGATATTGAGTCCGTTTGCAAGCACGTTGGCAGTAACGGTTAACAATTCGGTACGTGCGTGAGCGAGTTTCTTATCTTCGCCGAGGATGCGGCAATCGTGGTAAAACTTGTGGAATGCGGTTGCCAGTTCGTCAAGATAATTAATGAGTTTGTGAGGTTCTCGCTGTGCTGCCGTCAACAGGATCGTATCGGGGAACTCCAGCAACCGTTTGATAAGTGTTATTTCTGACTCATGCTGCAGGAGGCTGAAATCCGGGGTTTCCTTTTCAAATTCATAGGTGTCTCTGACCTTCCGCATGATACTTTGAATTCTGGCATGAGCATATTGCAAATAAAAGACGGGGTTTTTCTCACCAGCCTCTTTTGCTTCACCGATGTCGAACTCCAGGTGCGTTCCGGGTGCCCGCATCAGAAAAAAGAAACGAGTGACATCCGATCCAACCTCGTCCATAAGTTCATCCAATGTGACAAAATTGGCTTTTCGTGTACTCATTTTAAAGGGTTTGCCATCTTTTACGATGGTCACAAACTGATAAACGACCACATCAATCAAGTCACTGTTATAGCCGCACGCTTTTACGGCAGAAACCACGTCCGGATAGGTGGCGATATGATCGGCCCCGAAAATATCGATGATCAGGTCGTAGCCTCTTTGAAGTTTGTTGATGTGATAAGCAATGTCAGGTAGACGATAAGTAGGTTCTCCACTGCTTTTGATGAGGACGGTATCTTTGTCTTTACCAAATTGAGTGGTTTTAAACCATGTAGCCCCATCATCTTCATATATCAGGTCCTGTTTCCGTAATTTTTCAATGACATGATCGATGGATCCATCTTCGTAAAGGGTGTTTTCATTGAAGAATGAATCCATGGCTATGTTCATGCGGCCCAGTGTACGTTTGATATCTTCAAAAATTCGTTCCTCCGCGGCTTTTCCAAAAACGGGGAGTGAATCCTCATCTGTAAGCTGGTCACCCTGTTCCTGTCTAACTTTTTTTGCGATATCGCTGATATAGGCACCTTCATAACCATCCTCGGGAAAAGTAGTTTCAAGTCCCAATTCCTGAAGGTATCTGGCTCTGACACTCTCTGCGAGTACCCTCATTTGGCGTCCTGCATTGTTGAAATAATATTCGCGATCCACTCGGGCACCGGCCCATTCGAGAACACGTGCAACTGTGTCGCCTAACACGGCGTTGCGTCCGTGTCCCACGGTCAGTGGGCCTGTGGGGTTGGCACTGACAAATTCCACTTGCATTTTCTGATTTTCAAGCTGATTGCTTTGTCCGAATGATGTACCTGCACCGTGGGCTTTCTCCAATTGTTCCGTGAGCCATTTATGGGAGAATCGAAAATTTATGAAGCCGGGACCGGCTACCTCAATACTTTCAATGTAGCCGGACGTGGCATTCATATGGTCGGCAATATCCTGTGCGATTTTCCGGGGATTGTTTTTTAGAGTTTTGGCCAGGGTAAGGGCTACATTGCTTGCGGCGTCTCCATGTTCCGGAACTCTTGGTTTTTCGATGGTGAAATCTGGTATTTCAAGATCGGGAGCGATCTTTTTCAGAGCGTTTTGAATCTGTTCTTTGAGGTAAGCGTACATAAGACTTTATATTTTGAGCGTGCAGGCCCCTAATATACGAGCTTTCAGAGACTAACGCCCGCATTATCCCATCAGGCCCTCTGATCTCATGCTCAGGAACTCGTATCCGGCAATTATAATATGATCGTCAAGGTATACATCAAGCATTTCCCCGGCTTGCATCAGTTTTTTTGTAATGGCGATGTCGGCTTTAGAGGCGCGTCGATTGGCGGATGGGTGGTTATGTACAATGATGATACTGTTGGCTTCATTCATGATTGCCTGGCGCATGACCTCAGCGGGATCTACAATAGTAGCGGTTTTACCGCCTTTGCTTATAACATGGTGACCCGTAACGCTTTTCGCGGAATTTAAAAACACTACCAGAAATTGTTCGGTTTGCAAGTCGCGAAGGCGCGGGCCGAAGTAGGCAGCTACATCCTCCGGGGATCGAAAGAAAACAGGTTTGCCATTATGTCCCGATTGCAATCTCCGGGAGAGTTCAAATGCAGCTTCCAGGGTTATAGCTTTGACATCAGCAATTCCTTCAATTACCCGCAGTTCCCGCCAGTTTTTTCTTACCAATTTGTGCAGGCCCCCAAAATGTTTCAATAAATTGCGGCAGGTTTCTACCACGTTCTGATTTCTGGTTCCGGTACGGATGAGAATTGCGATCAGTTCGGCGTCAGTCAGACTCTCGGAACCGAAGCGGGTGAAGCGTTCTCGCGGCTGTTCGTCTTCCGCAAGATCCCGGACCATTCGACGCTGTTTTTCCATAATTATAAAATAGATTTTTTTAGGGGATGGAAAGAGGCAACAGCTCGACTCCTTGATTCATGGAGGTATGAGCTTAGTTGTTTACGTAACAGAGTCGGAGCACCCGAACTACTTACAACAAACTTTTCTCCATTTTGTAATGAAGTCCGATCTTTGGAATGTCAAAGGGCTTTGAGCATATTTCAAATCCAAGTTTATGATAGAAAGGAATCGCTATTTCACGGGCGTTGCACCACAAGTGGCCATGTTCAAAGTGGTGTAATAAATATGTTTCCGTAAACCGGAGAAGGCTGCGGCCCACCCCCTTTCTCTGCCACGATTGTCTGGTAGCCATTCCCCTGAGTTGCCAAGAGCAATATGAGAGGTCGGTAATTCTAATCAAGGTCAGACATCCAATGGGATGGTTGTCCGGAAACGCGCCCAAATGTATGGTGGTGGAGAGATAATCTTCTTCAAAACGGGCAGAATCCATAGGCTTGCCTTTCCGTAACTCCCTGGCACGAAGGGGCAAAATCTCCTCCAAGGAGCAGTGCCGGTAAATGATATTTGAGGGTGTCACACACATCGGATGTCAGTAGAAAATCGCAAGACTTGAACGGGGGGATGTCCGATGAGGAGCGGAAGACAGATCACAAACTGCCACCCATCAAAGGCTCGTCAAGGGCGCGTATACTCGCGTTGGGCATACCTCCGGGGAAATAGTTCTTGGATAGTTCGATGGCCTTAATAACGATATTAAGGTGTTTTTCCTTGGAGTTTTGATAAAAGGACTGAGCCGATTGACCCAGTTTGGGTTTTCCGTGAAGAGGTTTGTCACTAACACAAAGCAGTGTTGCGTTGGGTATGCGATAACGAAAGCCGTTGGTAGCAACTGTTGCAGATTCCATATCTATGGCGATGCTGCGGCTGGTATGGATTTCGTTCACAACACGTTGTTTGATGAATTCCCAGTTTCGGTTGTCAACCGTGTAAACCGTCCCGGTCCGGTATATCATGTTTTGTTTGTCCAGGACCGTTTGCAAATGATGATTCAACAAATAGTTAGGGGTAATGGGTACATTTTGTTGAATATTTTTATCAAGAACACCATCAGCCCGCATATAGCCAGAGGCAAGAACATAGTCACCGATATTCTGGTGGTTGCGGAGTCCACCGCAGTGGCCCACCATGATCATGGCATCCGGTCGCAACACGGAGATATGATCGGTAATGGTTTTGGCATTGGAGGGGCCAACGCCGATGTTGATGAGAGTAAGTCCGAGGTTATTTTTCAGTTTGTGATGATAAGCCGGCATTTGGACCTTTCTGTCCGGTTTAATGCAATCCGGGAAACGCGACTTGAACACCTCTACATGCATGTCATAATTTGTAAACATGATATAGCGCTGAAAATCACTGGATGAGGTTCCGGTGTAGTGCTCCAGGCGATCCAGCGATAAGTCAATGCGCTCCGCAGGAAACAGAAAAAGCTTTTTCTTGGTAAAATCCCAATGATCTTCATCAAGCGCGTCCAGCAATTTGGGATCATTCAGGGATACAATTTTTCTGGATGGTGTGATCGTGACTTCCGCACCTTTTTCGAGCAATTTGTTTAACTCCCGGTGTAAGTACCACCGGTAGACCTCCGGTTTGGCGAATTCCCCCATTATTTCCGGATTGTGCGTTGACCATGAGCGGTAGACGGTCATCTTTGGATAATAGCCATCCTGATAGATTTGTTCCATTAAATCACAGGCTTTGGAAATATTTTCATCAGGATTATCCTGGCTCTCTGATGTCGGAAGGATGGTGTAGGGCTTATTATTTTTCATCTATTGCACAAAGTGTCTGGTAAAAAAGAGACCGGTTTATAACACAAGGTATCCTTTCGAATTCTTTATGGCAAGCAGAGGCGTAAGCTGCAGAGGCATTCCCTGAACAAGACAAACGATTGAAATGAAAAACGCAATCTCTGTAAGGATTGAGGTCTTTGGTAATCGTATACAAAAAGTTTTATTTACAAGGTGTTTTTACCTGTGTGTTAAGATCCATGCAATCAAGGGGGAACGAATCTTCGGATGTTGCTGATTACATGGTTACGAACATGATCATAACCATCACGAATGAGATAAAAATGATACAAACCGGAAAAAAAATAGATACCTCCTTTTCACTTGAAATTCTTGAAGGAAGTGAACAGAAAAAGGTCACATTTGCTGATTTGCTCGATAAGCCCGTGATTGTTTCGGTATATATGAAAAATAACACAAGCGGCTGTGATCGTCAGAATCAAAGTCTGGCAGAAAAAGCGTCGGAAATAGCAGAAAAGGGGTATAATATCATCGCCATCAGCAAGGATTCATGCCGGTCTCATAAAAACTACGCTGAAAAACTGGGAATTAGCTATATTCTTGCCTCGGATCCGGATCACGAATTTGCCCGTGCTACAGATTCGCTTATAGATAAAAAGATGTATGGCAAGACATTTTCAGGTCCGTCCCGCTCTGCTTATTTTATTGATACGGATGGCACCGTGCAGGCCGTTATCGAAAAGATCGATACGACGAATCATGCCGACGAGTTGCTTGAGAAAATTAATGACCTAAACTCCTGAGGGAGGAAAACAGATTTTTGATGAAATCACTCATAATTGTTGAGTCACCGACCAAAGCCAAAACGATAAAGAAGTTTCTGCCCAAAAGCATGACTGTAGATTCATGCAACGGGCACATTCGGGATTTACCGGCATCCGCCAAGGAGATTCCGGCAAAACTTAAAAAAAACAAGTGGGCCAATCTTGGGATCGATGTAGACAATGATTATGAGCCGCTTTACGTCATTTCTTCGCAGAAAAAGAAAACCGTCACCCGGCTAAAAAAGTTGATCAAGGAAGCAGATGAACTCATACTGGCTACGGACGAGGATCGCGAGGGGGAAGGTATCTCATGGCACATAAAAGATGAATTAAAGCCGAAGATACCGGTCAAGCGAATGGTTTTTCACGAAATCACTCAAGAGGCAATTGATGGTGCTTTAAAACAGTTCCGGGATATCAACATGGACCTTGTTCATGCCCAGGAGGCCCGCAGGATTGTGGACCGGCTGGCCGGTTACACCATATCTCCTCTTTTGTGGAAAAAAATCGGACCGGGACTATCGGCCGGAAGAGTACAATCGGTAGCCGTTCAGCTTTTGGTGAACCGTGAGAGAGAGCGGATGCGATTTCGAAGCGGTAGCTACTGGGATTTAAAGGCATCTCTGAAAGATTCGGATGATTCCGGTGCGAAAACTTTTGAGGCCGACATGACGCACTTAAATGATAAGCGTCTGGCCGGCAGTAAAGATTTTGATGAATCCACGGGTAAATTAAAACAACCCGGAAAAGTGGTGCTTTTGGGTGAGAAGGAGGCCAAGGGACTCAAAGATGAGCTGCATTCGGCCCGATGGAATGTGAAAAATGTAGAAAAGCGTCCCCAAAAGCGGAAACCGGCACCACCGTTCATTACATCAACAATCCAACAGGAAGCTAACCGTAAATTTGGCTATTCTGCCAGGGATACGATGCGCATAGCGCAGAAGCTCTATGAAGAAGGATTCATCACGTACATGCGTACCGATTCCACCAATCTCTCCAACCAGGCCGTTCAGGCTGCGCGCACGGCTGTCGAGGGGATGTATGGGAAAGATTATCTGAGCGATGGTGTTCGTTCCTATTCAAGTACTTCAAAAGGTGCACAAGAAGCTCACGAAGCTATTCGTCCTGCCGGCAGCTCTTTTCGAACTCCGGCAGATACCGGGCTAACCGGACGTGAGGCCAAGCTTTACGACTTGATTTGGAAGCGCACGATGGCCACGCAAATGGCAGAGGCCCGGTTGGAGTTTACCAACATCAGCATACAGGCTGAAACCGAAAACGCCACAGCCTGGTTTAAGGCAACCGGCAAAAAAGTATTGTTTCCTGGCTTTTTCAGGGCGTATGTGGAGGGAAGCGATGATCCTGAGGCCAATCTGGAAGACCAGGACTCCCCGTTGCCGGAATTGGGAAAAGATCAGGATGTGTATTGTGATGCTATCCAGGCGCTGGAACATGAGACCAAGCCACCGGCCCGCTTTACAGAAGCGAGTCTTGTAAAACAGCTTGAGAAAGATGGTGTGGGCAGGCCCAGTACGTATGCAACCATCATCGGGACCATTATGGAGCGGGATTATGTTCGAAAGGAAGGTAACGCCCTGGTCCCAACCTTTACGGCATTTGCCGTTACCGAGCTCCTTGAAAAATATTTTCCCGACCTTGTGGATGAGCAGTTTACTTCGGGTATGGAGCAGCGCCTGGATGATATTGCCACAGGTAAGGAGGATCGTCTTCGCTATCTGAAGTCATTTTATGAAGGGGAAAAAGGACTGAAAGAGATGGTAGAAAAGCAGGAGTCAAAAATTGATCCACAAGAGGCTCGTAATATCTCTTTGCCGGTGGAAGGCCTGAATGGTATGAGAGTATATTTGGGGCGCTTTGGCCCTTATGTGCAGAAAAAAGACGAAGAGGGTGAGGATGTGATGAGTTCCATCCCGGAAACCATGGCACCGAGTGATATTACTGTCGACAAACTTGAGGAGCTGGTAGCTCAAAGCAAGAAGGGGCCGGAGTCACTGGGCAAGCATCCTGAAACCGACGAAGATATCTATGTATTGACCGGACGATATGGGCCTTATGTCCAATTGGGTGAAGTGCCGGACAACCAGGAAAAAAGCAAGGCCAAGAGCAAAGCCAAACCCAAGCGTGTATCTCTATTGAAAGGAATGAGTCCGGAGGATGTCGATTTCGAAACAGCGGTCCGTTTATTGTCTTTGCCCAGGACTCTTGGGGAGCACCCGGAAACAGGTGAAGATGTTAAGGCAGGAATTGGCCGATATGGGCCGTATGTGGTTCACGAAGGCACATTCCAATCTCTGCCTGCACAAGATAACGTACTTGATGTGGATCTTGACCGTGCCGTTGAGTTGCTTAAGCAGAAATCGCAGAAAAAAAAGGGTAAAACCTCTTCGGTTATAAAGGATATGGGTGAACACCCTGAAAACGGCGAGAAAATTCAGATAATGACCGGCCGTTATGGTCCGTATATTAAATACGGAAAGAAAAACAT
The DNA here is from genome assembly GCA_964388615.1 of uncultured Chitinophagales bacterium. Taxonomy (GTDB): domain Bacteria; phylum Bacteroidota; class Rhodothermia; order Balneolales; family Natronogracilivirgulaceae; genus SLLW01. The sequence goes on from CAYMBG010000022.1 coordinate 7,884, forward strand.
CAGTATTCCCAAAAACAAAGATCCGGAATCGATAGATATGGGTACGGTTTTGGATTTGATCAAGCAGAAAGTTGGATAACGAGGTTTTCATGCAAAAAAAGTCTGATGGCTTTTTTGTATATCCGCCTAATTTGCGAATGCTGGATTTGGCATCGCTGGTTGGGATGTACCGTGCGCGGGGCGAGCCGAGGAAAGCTCCGCCGGGGGATTATTTTGCTTGTGCTCACACCAAAAAGCTGGTGAGAGAGGCGAAGTACTGGTTTGGACTCTATTACAGTCAGGTTGCCTGGGATGTCTTACTGACAAAAGATTCCGCGGGTTATCCGTTGACTGAGGTCGAGTTCAATATTCTTGGCATGTCCATCTATCCCCCTGATGACAACAGTCACCGTAGCCATATTGAGTCACAAACCGGTTTTATTCCGCAGTTGGCGTTTTTGATCGTAAATGATTTACGCCAGTTCGGGTTTCTTCAGGAATATGACAGTGGTATGCTTGCCATAACCAGCAACGGGAGAAAAGCGGTTGAGGGATTTGCCCGAAGGCTGTATGAAAAGAAGTTTATGCCGGAGATGCTAAATGTGTATGGCGGCGAGCATGCCCGGCCTCAGATTGAGAGAGCGGAAAAGCGCGAATTGACCCAAACCAGGCTTTTTTGAAAAGTCTGAAAAGAGGGTTGCTGTGACTATCAGGCGAACAGGTATTGATTGTTCATTGTGGTGATTTTTGCCTTATATTACCCGGCAGAATGTAAAAATATTCATATTAACTTTATGAAGTCTTGATAGGTTTCTAAAGTGGTATCGAAAGCAATATTGAGGAACAATTTAGAGGGCAAACCTGTAGCTGAATCAGGAAAATGTAAACCACCAAAGGGGTAGTTATATGATGATTTTAAGAAATGTATTGTTGGTGATGGGGTGTGCCATGATTATGGTATTACCGGGAAAAGGATATGGTCAGGACAGCGAAAACGGTGTTGTCAGAACAGTGAGTGACGATGTTTCCGTATCATTAAGCGGAACTCTTCAGCCCAGGGTTACTTATACTTCCGACGATGATACGGACCGTGTTGGTTTTGGGCTTAGAAGATTGCGATTACGGGTTTCCGCCGATATTTCAGATCGGCTCGGTGTATTTCTTCAAATGGAGGGGTCAGGAGGAGCTGCATCCTGGCTGGATGTTCGCGGAGAGTACTATGTAAATGATAATCTCACAATGCGGACAGGTCGGTTTGTAGGGACACAACCTCGTGCGTATGCCCGAACGTCACACGCTGCCATAGACGCCATTGACCGACCGGCTATTTCCGATATGTGGGCGAGAATGACCATCGGTGCGGATGGGCGCGATTATGGTCTTGAGGCCCTTTACAGCAGTCCGGAGTGGGAGGTTCGTGGTTTCCTGCATAACGGCTACAACAGGTTGAATTTCGGAAGAGGTATTAGTCATGACCCGGTTCATGGTGGTATTGAGACCGATGGAATGGCATTCAGCGCTTCGGCCACCCACTGGCCCTCCGGACGTGACGAGCTTGAGTTGGGGGCATATGCCAGTATCAATACTTCACAGAGTGTTTTGACGGATCCCTCGAGTAATGCAAATATCAATTTTCCGGGGGTTGCTACAGGCCGTAATTATTTTTCCTATTCGGCCAATGCCTATTATGGCCCGCTGCCTGGAAGTCAGCCTTACCGGTTGAAAGCGGATTTAATTGGGATCAGCTACGAAGATGTTGAACCCTTTGGAAATCAGAACTATGTGGGTACTTCCTTGCTGGGAGCAATCCTGGTGGCACCTCATGTAGAACTGTACGCCATGGGAGAGTTCTGGCATAATGACCGGGGAGACCATGATGGCATGTCACAGGTTTTTGCAACATTGGGAGGATCATACAGCTTTAGTGCATTGCAAGGCGGACCGTTTGTACATAACCGGCTCATGCTTGCTTATAACTTCCGCACACAGGAGAGCGATTCAATTGATTTTGACGATGTTGCACATGTTCTCATGATGCAGATGCAGTTCTATTTCTAATGTTTTAGCAGCATGCCTGCAGGTTGGGCCGGCAAGGATCCGGTCTACCTGCAGATGCATTATCATAATACTTTTTTTCAAAGGGGGGGCTTTATTCAGAAAGTTCGCCTGCCGGCAAAAGCACGTGTCAGCGTGGCATCATCAATGAATTCCAAATCAGTTCCCATGGGAATGCCGTGTGCGATTCGTGTCACATCTACTCCCAAAGGATGCACCAGTTTGTTGATGTAGTAGCCGGTGGCTTCGCCTTCGGCATCCGGATTTAAAGCCAGTATAAGCTCACGAATACCCTCTCCATCCCGGATCCTGGATACCAGCTCGTTAATACGTATCTCATTGGGACCCACATTTTGCAGGGGAGATATCACGCCGCCCAAAACGTGATAACGTCCGGTAAACTCCTGGGTACGCTCAATTACATACACATCTTTGGGTTCTTCAACTACGCATACGACACCGGTATTTCGTTTCTCCGTTTCACAAATGGGACAAGGATCTTTGTCGGTGATGTTGAAGCATACCGAGCAATATTGGATATTCTTTTTTAATTCCGATATGGCTCGGGACAGGCGATAGACCTGTTCGTCATCCTGCTTAAGCAGGTGCATGGCTATGCGTTGAGCCGATTTTCTTCCCATTCCGGGAAGGCGTGCAAGTTGCTCTACGGCCTGTTCAAGCGTTTCTGAAATAAGCTGCATTAGTTATTTGCCGGGTAATGAGATATGGGACTATTTCAAGCCGAGATTTCCGAGGTCCATTCCACCGGGTAGCATACCCTTTGTAAGTTCTCCCATTTTTTCCTGGCCGGCTTCTTCCGCCTTTTTCAGGGCTTGGTTGACCCCGGCAATAATCAAATCTTCCAGCATCTCTGTCTCCTGCGGATCGATAATATCCTTATCCAGCTTGATCGAGGTTACTTCCCTGTTCCCATTCGCAGTGACCTTAACCATGCCGCCACCGGCTTGTGCTTCCACTTCAACGTTATGAAGCTGTTCCTTTGCTTCTTCCATCTTTTTTTGAAAGTCATTCAACTTTCCAAACATATCTGCCATATTCATGATAATTCTCCGGACTTTCGATCAATAAAATTGGTTTGTCTTATAGGGTGGTTGAAGGTATAAGCTTAGCGGTGTGTGCGGGATTCGTTTTTAACAGCGCATCAGTATTCCAATTCGGCACCAAATAGTTCCACAATTTTTTGCAGTTTGGGGTCTTTTTTCTGTAGCGTGTTAAAATGCTCATAGGGATCCTGCACGGCATCCGTTCGCTGCTTGATTTCAACCAGTCGTGATGTAAAACGCAAAGCATATCCGAAATGTTCTCTCAGCGTATTGCGAAGTTTACGTTGCTTTTCGTGGATGATATCTGATGTAAAGCTGTCGTAGCATTCCAGGGTAATCTCACCCTCGTTATATGCAACAGGCCGGGTTTTCTGAATCGTAAAAGCAAGCATATGCCCTCCACTTTTCTGGAGTTTATCCAAAAAGGTTGGCCATATTTTTTCAATTTCGTCCAGATCATCCGGAAGTTTTTCTTCCGTAGTGTTTTCATTGCTTGCAGATGAGGGTTCTTCTGCATGTTTTTGAAGGGGTTGGGGCCTGGGGTGAAGTGCAAGATTGCCCCGAATCTGATCTTCTTCTTCTGCAGGTGTACTATTTTGTGGCAGAGAGACCGCTTTGAGGTGGTTGCCGGGCCGCTTTATGGAAGGATCAAACATACCGGGACGATCGGTCACCTGAGGGATCGGATCGGTATCTTTTTCCTGGGCCTGCCTGCTGTTTTGGCTATCTTTTGTGGTTGTTACCGGTTTCGAGGCACTGGTAACGTCACTGGTTTCGGCTTTTTTGGAAGTACTGGCCGTACTCGTTTCTGTTGAAGGCTGAGTGCTCTTCCCGTGGGGGGCATCCGTTGAAGCGATCTCTTTTTCCAATTTTTCCAACTTCAAAAGAAGGGTTTGAAGTCCCTCGCTTCGGGTCATGTGAAACAGTTTCAGAATGGTGATCTCCAGATGAATACGTGGTTGTTGCGCATTTCTGATGGAGAATTGAGCGTCATGCAGGATATGCATCATTCTCATCAAATCATCTTCAGAAAAGTGTTCACTAAGTTTTTGGAAACGGTTTTTCGTTTCATCCGTTGCTTCAATCAGGTAAAAGTTTTGAGAATCCTTTGCCAGGTAAAGGTTGCGGAAGTGTTCGGTAATCGCCCCTAAAAACTCCTGAATATCGTTACCAATATGAAGAAGGTGATTAATGAGTGCCATCCCGGCACTGGTATCCTTACGGATAAGTACGTCCGTAAGTTCAAACATTCGCTCTGAGCTTACAATATTCAGGGCGCGGTGAAGCTCGTCGTAGGCAATACTCAATCCACAGAAAGCGACAGCCTGATCCAGTATCCCCAATGCATCCCGAAGTGCTCCGTCGGCTTTTTTGGCAATGACATGAAGCGATTCCCGGTCAATCTGGATCTCTTCCTGATTGGCGATCTTTCCAAGTTGATCGACGATTTCCTCCACGGTAATCCGGTGGAAATCAAACCGCTGGCAACGAGAGAGGATGGTAGGAAGGATCCGGTTGGGTTCGGTGGTAGCGAAGATGAAAATGACATGTTCCGGGGGTTCTTCCAGCGTTTTTAAAAGGGCATTGAACGCTGATTTGCTGAGCATGTGTATCTCATCGATGATATACACTTTATAGCGGCCGTTTTGGGGCGGGATGCGGACCCGCTCTCTCAGGCTTCGAATATCCTCAACACTGTTATTCGATGCGGCATCTATCTCTACAATATTCAGGGTATTATTGAGATTTTCGCCGTCAACTTCAGTATCCACCTCATTAATGGTTCGTGCGAGTACCCGGGCCATTGTGGTTTTCCCGACGCCACGCGGTCCACAAAAGAGGTAGGCATGGCTCAACCGGTTATTGGCAATGGCGTTTTTCAAGGTACTGCTCACATGCTCCTGCGATACAATATCATCGAAGGTCTGTGGCCGGTAAGCACGGGTAAGGGCTCTGTAATGGGAAGACATTTCGTACGGAAGTAAGTTGTTATATCAGAACGGGCGCGGATTCTGTAATTTAATAAATTGAAAGCTCCTCATCCATGATCAGCAGTGCCCGGTATATATATTAAGGCCCGGTTTTGAAAAAAAGTCATTGAAGGTGTTCAATTTCCTGTCGTGTTTTAGGAACCGCAGTCAGGTTTTCAATACCGTCTTCACGGACGATGATATTATCTTCCAGGCGGATTCCGCCAAAATCGAGTAACCGGGATAGTCGATCGGTGTTCAGAAAATCAGCTTGTTCCTTATTTTCAAAAGCCGGTTGAAGCAGGGCTGGTATAAAATAGAGCCCGGGTTCAATAGTTAACGCCATGCCAGGCTCAAAAGTGCGCCGGGCACGGAGGAATCGAAGTCCGGGCCGATCGATTTTTTCGGTGCCTTTCGGATATCCACCAACATCGTGCGTATCCAGACCCAGAAAGTGACCTAATCCATGGGGGAAAAAGAGTGCGAAAATATTGTTATCCATCAATGCATCGAGACTACCGTTGACAAGTCCGCAGTCGCGGAGTCCGGACACGATGGTTTTGGCGGAGGCAATGTGCAGATCTTCCATCTTATTACCCGGCCGGATAAGATTCAAAGCCGTTAACTGTGCTTCAAGGACTAAATCATAGAGATCGGCCTGCAGTGGCGAGAAAGACCCGTTAACGGGATAGGTACGGGTGATGTCAGCAGCATAGCCTTGATACTCAGCGCCTGCGTCAACCAGAAACAAATCCTCATTTTGTAAAATCCTTTGGCTGCCGGTATAGTGGAGAATAGCAGAGCCGGGTCCGGAGGCAAAAATACCGGAATAAGGGGGATGCAGCATGCCATGCCGGCTGACATGATAATCAAAAACCGCCTTCATTTCGTATTCGCGGGCGCCCGGACTGACTTCTTGCATAACCTGAATATGTGCTTCATTGGCGGCGGCGGCGGCACGTTTCATATGGTTGATTTCGTCTTTTGACTTAATCACCCTGCAGTATGCAAGTGCATCTTTTAGTTCGCCGGTTTCCGTTGTATAGCCCAGCTCCTTGATTTCATCTTCATGTCCTGGAAGGGTATGTATGATGTCGGGATTCTGTGTTTTGAGCCAGGAGGTAACTTCATCATCGAAAATGATGTGGTCCGGGGCGTATTGTTCCGAATACTCTTCCGGTGAACGAATATAGCCCATCCACACAGCAAACTGAGGGGTGCGCCGGGGTATAATCAAGGTAAACGTACCCGTTCCGCAGTGAAAAAAAGCGGCCATGTCCGGTTCATCGATGCCGGTCAGATACAGGAAATTAGACTCCTGGCGAAAGGGGTATTCAAAATCGGTTTGATACCGGTGGGTAACCGATCCGCCTTTCACATAGAGAAGATGATCCGGTTTGTCACTGAAAAGGGCAAGCAGTCGGCTTCTGTGGTTTTTATACATAAGTAATGATGATTTATGAAAAAGAGGCAGGTTATAAAAAATCAGGATTTGATATAGGCCTGGGGCAGTTTTGGGGAATTAAGCGGGTTCCGTAGATGAAAAAAAGAGTGACTCCAGACTTCCGGCGAGCTTCCGGAGGGAGGTGTCGTCGTCGGAGTCATCAAAGTTGTTAATAATTTCCTGCAGATCAGAGATACGGGGAGAGATGGTGGCGGATTGTCCGGCAACAAATAATTCCGGTTGTTCAAGAACTCCGTTTTCCCGGAGAAAGATTCGAAGACAACCGATATTTTTGCTTTTTTTATTGCAAACAGCTGTAAGGATATTTTGGTTTCCAGAAGCAGCAATCACGGAGAAAGCGATCAGTGTATCCGGTTGTTCGGGTGTGTTCAGCAGTGCGTAATAATGGTGCAAGGGCATGCTGTCTGGTGGAAAAGAGATCCGGATAAACGTTTTAGGGGGATCCGTAGCCAGAAACAATCGGTTTAGCAGGGAATAAAGTCCTTTGGAACCTCTGCCGGAGTGCAGGAAACCACGATCCATCCAATAGTCGGGAGTTGTTTCATGGCGGATTCGGTTTGTAAGTAAGTCGGGATAATGTTCTGCTTTAAGAGGTTCCAGTGACTTTTCCACCTGGAAAAGGGCATCCTGCAGGCCGTTGGTCAGCATAACGTAAGGAGCCTTGATAAAACGGTTGTAGGTGGCTGATTGGGTGGCGGTTTTAGGTCCTAATTTGACGCTGTCCGCCTTGCATTCAATCAACATGAAAGGGTCAAATTGCCGGTTGTAGCAGAGAATATCGGTACGGCCATGGGAATAGCGGGAGGGTACCGGAGTTTCAGAGGCGATACGGTTGGCGGAAAGGCCCGCTTCCAGGATCAGATAGTCAATGAACTGCAGTCTGACACGCTCTTCGGGTCGCACCCGGGCAACCTTTTTGGTGACAGGGTTCCATAACAGCCGTTCATCATGCTGAAATCGTATTTGGGGATAATGGCATGATGCCAATGATTCATTGATATGGATTCTTTGTTGCATCTCTCAAAAATAGTAATTGACAGTTGTTCATCCAATTTGTAATAAAGGTGCTCATCGAATGAAAAGGATCAGAAAAGTGGCAAGGTGAATGGTGATAAGGTTATATTAACAAAAAATAATCTACGAAAATTTGGAAATACCGTACTATGGTGACAGCAAAAAAACTGTGGATCTTACCACCTATAAACAAGATAGCAGGGTATGACATGAGAACTTATAAGCGCTTGGCAAGAAAAATGGTCTGGTTAACGGCCCTGATTACTGGCATGATACTACTTTCATATCAGGCTATTTACGGGCAGGAGAGTATTGGATTTACGAATCCCGGCCAAATATATCATCTGGAGGATTATCGGCTGCCGGATTGGGGGTATGACTTGCTTTATCTGGATTTTGAGGGGTCTTTATCTTCTTCAACAAATTTCAATGATTCACAAAGCCGCAGCACGTTTGGAAGCGTCAGCCCTGCATACCGGTATTATCGGGAAAGTGAGGAGATGATTATTGATGCATGGGCGTTTTTGCCCTTGGAGTACCGAAATTCATCTTTTGAGGATACCAATGATAATGAGCAGGTTGACAAAAGGTTTCGAACGAATCTTTCATTAGGCGCTGACGGAAAATATTATTTTGAGGATGAGTTTTTTGCGGTTGGTAATACCTCACTGGAACTCAACAGTATGCGCACGGATTTCGAAAGTGACCTGCAGATGGATTATTTTGATCGAAGGGTTGATAGCCGTATCCAACTTAGTTTAGGTAGCGGAATAGGAAGAGTAAGGGATGTGACTCCGGTGATTCAGGCCTTACGTTTTAACGAGCGTATGGATAGGCTGGGTATCGGGGATCTAAGTGATCAGCAGCTTCAGCAGATGGCTGCGATCTTTTCACAAAGAACCGGGTTCAGTCGTGTGTATGACAGGCCGGGCCGCCACTTCTGGGATGAAATTAGCGGGGTTGCCCCGGATCAATTACACAATCTCAGCTTTTATGATGCCTATTATCTAAGTGAAACCCTGATTGAGTCAACCGGTCGTCGTTATACAGGCTGGGACGGTATGGGAATGGTATTTATTGACCATCAGCGTTATTCTGAGAAAAGAGAGCAAAATGAAACCATGATACGCGACGATGACGAATCAGAAACGCGGCTTGGTTTCCGGTTTAGCGGCCGTGTGTTTCATAACATGAGCCTTGAACATATGTTGTCAGCGAGGGCTAATGTCGGTCTGGGCATGGCAAGTTATTCAGATCGGGATGACAATGAGCGGTTATTTCAGGGAGGGTTTGAGCTTGGACACCTTTACAATGTTACCGACCGGTTATTGGTACAGAATATATTCGCCAATAGCATTGAAAACGTGGGTAGCGGAGATGACCGTATCGATTTCAGGATATTTCGCTTTAACTCTTCAGCAACATATTACATTGAGGATCATGTAGCACTTACCGCCAACCTCTCTTACGTGACAGAGAGACGGGAAATCGGTAATAATGCACATACCAGAAATGATTTTGGATTGCGAGTTTCACTCAGGTATTATTTTATCCGCACCTTTATGTAACAGCGTATAGAGTTACGGAGGATCAAATAAGATACAGGAGAAACAATTGGCAAAATCTTTCCATATTTTTCACATTTCTTTTGTAGTTTTGCGCTGTTTATGTTGACTGTTGAATACGGTACGGTTGAATATCTACTCAACCATCAGATTTCTCGGAAAGAAAAGGGGTTTACGGACCTCCGAAGTGACATATGACCTATACTTTATTTGATTTTCTGCAACTTATTGGTTCCCTCGGAATATTCATCTACGGGATGAAAATTTTCAGTGATGGATTGCAGAAAATTGCTGGGAATAAGTTGCGCGGCATTTTGAAGGGTATGACTACCAACCGGGGAACAGGACTCCTTACCGGTTTCAGCGCCACGGCCATAACCCAATCTTCAACCACTACAACGGTTATGGTGGTTAGTTTTGTAAACGCGGGTCTACTCACGTTTCTGGAGTCGACAGGCGTGATCATGGGTGCAAACATCGGCACTACGATCACCGCCTGGATGGTGTCGGTCTTCGGGTTTCGATTTCAAATCACACCGATTGCTATCAGTCTTATTGGTATTTTCTTCCCCTTTCTTTTTGTCCGAAACACCAAGTGGAATCATCTGGCTGAGGCCATGATCGGTTTTGGTATTTTATTTATTGGACTGGAATTCATCAAGGATGCCGTTCCGGATATTCAGCAAAATCCTCAAATTCTTTCGTTTCTTGATCGCTTTACGGATTTTGGTTTTGCCTCTACGGTGTTATTTGTTTTTGTAGGCACTTTGTTGACACTGGTGACGCAATCATCGAGCGCCGCTATGACCATCACACTGGTGATGCTGGCTCAGGGCTGGATCAACTTTCCCATTGCTGCGGCCATGATACTGGGAGAAAATATCGGTACGACTATCACTGCAAATATTGCCGCTCTTGTGGGGAACGTGTATGCCAAACGAGCCGCCCGTTTTCACTTTTTTTTCAATGTGATCGGTGTCGTGTGGATGCTGGCCCTGTTGCCTTATTTTGTACACCTTGTGGACTACATGACCATTCAATTCACGCCTGCCCAGTTGTCGGTGCTGGATGATTCTCCCGAAGCGCGCATAAATGCGACCTTGGGCTTGGCATTGTTTCATACCACCTTCAACGTTCTGAACGTAATACTGCTGTTCGGGTTTGTTCCCTACTTAATCAGGCTGGTGATTTGGCTACAGCCGTCACGCGGTGCCGAAGATGAACAAAAAACGCTGAAATATATCAGCGGCGGTTTGATGCCGACCGCAGAGCTTTCGATTGATGAAGCTTACAAAGAAGTAGAGCTTTTAGCAAAGATCACCGAAAAAATCAGTTTCAGCACTTATGGGTTGTTTTACAAGGGCGAAGATAAGCATCAAAAATTCCTTGACAAGATCAAGGAGCGGGAGGAGATTACGGACCGTATCGAGCTGGAGGTCGCTCAGTACCTGACCAGTGTGTCCCAGTTCAATATGACCCAGACCTCATCGAGGCGCGTTCGCAGTATGCATCGGATGGTCAACGACCTGGAACGAATAGCCGATCTATACTATCAGATCTCCAGAACTTATGACCGCATGTTGGAGGAGGGGATCAAATTGCCGGATAGTGCAAACAACGAAGTCAGGAATATGATGCAGCTTCTTCAGGATGCCTTACGCCTGATGCGTGAAAACCTGGCGGGAGATTATGGGGTAGTGAACATGAAAGAGGCGGAGTTGATGGAGGCGAAGATCGACGCTTTAAGAGATGAATTGCGTCAATCACACTATAAGCATCTTGAACAAGGTGATTATGATGTAAAAGCGGGTATTTACTACCTTGACTTTATTAACCGTTTGGAAAAGGTAGGGGATCACGTATTCAATGTGAATGAGGCTTCTGCGGGACTCAAATAAAACAAAAGCACCCGGAGGATTTCTCCGGATGCTTCGGTTGAATAGTTACTTTTCTGTGAATTTGGCCCTTTGGACCTATTAGTCCGTTCGATTTAATACCGGAAGAGTGCTGCAACTTCCGATTGAACAGGCATCTCTTCTTTGGGAAGCACGTATACGCTGCTACCTGTTTCCAATCCTTTCATGGAAAGCCAATTCATCAGCTCAACGGCATCACCGTCACGTTGATTCTGATACAACACTTTATGATTCTTATCATCGTATTTTCCCCATCGGATGGCGTTTTTGGCGATAAAAATCGCACCGGTTTTACCTGTTATGGTAGAAGGGATGATTTCGGAAGGATCAGTGGAAATAAGTTCGGAATTGCTTTTTTCATACTCCTCCAGCGATTGGTAGAGATTGCTGAGGAAGTATTCCCGGACAATAGACCAGCCCTGGTCACGTAATTGTGTGTCAGACAAATCGTCCGGGTTTCGGTCGATCTCCTGCTCCATCAGTCGGTTGTGATTAACTATTTTCCTGAAGAGACCAAGATTTCTTTCCACTCCGGCGAGTAATAAAGGATCAGCTTGGTTTTTGAGTGTTGGGCGAAGAGCTTTTTCAACGTCCCTGAGATACTCCTCTACAATCTCCTTATGATCTTCGCCGGCGTTCCCGTGTCCGAAGAACACGGCTTTTTCCCCTTCGTTGTTACCGGTATGGAATTGTAATTGTTGTTCCGGTTTTTCGTCCATCCAGTCATTAATATCACCAGGGACCTCCTTGGGGGTGATATCGGTTACAGAGGTCCGTGTGCACCGCAATAAGCGGGTATTTTTCAAACTGACAGCTAATATGTTAAAGCTTCCGCTTGAACTTATCATTGGAAGCAATGGAGTAACCAGAAAATGGTCCTGTATGTAGACCATTTCCTCCAATTCGTAAGGTAACCTAAAGACCTCGAAATAGTCACGAGTGAGGTAGACCGTCATCCCATGTTCCATACCGGACCAGAACAGGGATTGTTCAAGAATTTCATTTGCGGGTTTTAATATTTTTTTCCGGTCATTTTCTTTGAAACCGAGAGCAGTGAGTTCATCATCAACTTTGGAAAGAAGATTTTTAAATCGAATGGGGTTTTGTTGTCGTTCTGCACCGACCTTGTATGTCGGCATGGTGATGGTGATTTTTGTATCGCCATTTCTATCAAGAAGTTGCTTGATTGTTTTTTCAGTAACCATTTGTCTCCTTTTTTATGAAATAATGGATAGTTATGATTTGCAGGGACGCGATGATCATGTTCCAAACATGACCTGTGTTGTCATGATAATACCATTCGGTTTTAGATTTTGAAGTTTGGTTATTGGTACTTTCCATAACAAAAAAAAGGACCTGTGCATTCAAATGATCCGTGCAATTGTGAGAGGAGTGTTGGTATATGCTGGCAGGGAAGGGATCTTCAAACACTCAGATCGAGGGGCTTTCGATCGGGTTGATGCATCATGGCCAGTCTGCTTTGCCTTGAATATTAAGTTGCAGGAGGGGCCGGCTGGCCTTTGGCCTGTGCTGAACGATTGTCACTGATTCTGAAAAGGATAACCGAGATGAGGATAGCCAGGGGGATCATCATCATGGCGACTCGGAGGTTATAGATATCTGATATGACACCAATAAGATAGGGCATGGTCATACCACCCATCAAAGCCATTACAAAAACGATGCTGAAAGCGGTACCTGACAGGTGCACAAACAGGTCACCAACATAGGCAAGAACAACAGGAAAAACAGCGGCAAAACCCATCCCTGTCAAAATAAGTCCTAAAGCACCCATAAAAGGTGTTGAAGCAGATAGCATTATGATAGAACCGGTAAAAGAGCAGGCAAGGCTGAAATTCATGATGGTTGGGGTTTGGAATTTCAGTAACAGGTAGCTCAAGAAAATGCGATTCATGGTGAGTCCCATCCAGAATAAAGAAAGGAAAAGTACTGCTCTGTGAGAAGGAACCTGGATGACTTCACTGAAAAAAGTAGCAGACCAACCGCCCATAGACATTTCAAGTCCGCTTTGGATGAGAAGAATAAATCCAAATAAGATAAGCGTGCTATTTTTGGCAAGATCAATGCCCGCTGTAATCGGAAATCCACGGAGGTTTTTGGGGGGTGGAAAACGCAGTACAGCGAAAAGGATGAGTGGGAAGATTACGGAGAGTCCGATCGTGGAAATCAGGAATTCATAGGAGTATTTGTCAAGTAAGGTTCCCAGAAGTAAAGGAACGCCAAAAGCACCGATACCAAAAAAAACGCCCAGAAGGGTGAGACGAGAGCCGCGTTTGCCTTCGCTGATAT